>DASRJB010000801.1:0-3600 GCA_035649715.1 Pirellulaceae bacterium | reverse complement strand
TCGGCGACTTTCGTCTGCTCTCGGACCTGCTCCTGCTTCTTCATCATCTCGCGGACCATGCGGATCGCCGCCTCGCGGTCGCTCTCGATCAGCCCCTGCGTCTCTTCCAGCTTTTCCAGCAGCCGCTTGAGTCCGGCGATGACTTTGGTCTGGGCGTCGGTCGCCTGCGGAATGTCGGCCTTGGCCAGCGTCGCGCCGGCCCGCTTTAGTTCCTGATCGACCTGGGCTGCTTTGACGATCCGCAGGCCGTCCGAAGCGCCGGCACCGACCTGGCCCCCCCAGGTGGCAACGTCTTCGAGCGTCGCCACAAGCTGGTAGAAGAGTTTCTGCACGTCGGCCTGGTCTTCGATCGTCGTCAACGTCAGTCGCTCGCGCTCCTCGAGCTTGCGCTCGGGCAGCGATCGCGTCACCGTGCGGGTCTTGGTCTGTATGGCGATCAGCTCGCGAACCTGCGCGGCGAGTTTGGCGATCTGCATCCGGCGGTAGAGCTTCTGCCGCTCGGCCATGAGCTGGACGACGACCTCGCGAATTTTACCGCGGGCCTCGTTGAACTTCGCCAGCCGCTGCTCCTGCTTCCCTTCCTGAGCCTGCACGAGAAGCTGCACGATCGCCTCCATGTCGTCCTTCATCAACTCGCCGATATTTCCCTTCATCGAGGCGATGTCCTTGTAAATCGCCCGCTCCGCCAGTCCGTTCTCGGCAAGCTGGCGAAGCTGGATGTCGAGCACGGCATTGACCAGCTCGCCGGCCAGCGCCCGGGCCTTTTCCTGGGCCTGCTGCTTGCGGCGGAAGACGCTGCCCTCGTCCTGCTGCGCAAGCGCCGGCGCGAGCATCGTCCACAGAAACATCCACGCCAGGGCCGCCACCAAGAGTCCTTGCATCCATTTCATGGCGATTCTCCAATCCCAAGTTGACGTTTGATGATGTCGGTCAGCCGCTGCTCGGAGCGCTCGTCGGCCTCAGAAATGGCCGCCAGCACGCCGCTTTCGTCCGAAATTTCCAGCACTAAGGGATCGCTGAAGTAGCTCGCTCCCCCCGCGTCGCCGCGGAAATCGGTCACCTCCAGCGTCAGCTTCACGCGGTCGCCTTTGACCAGCTTCTGGGCCAGAGGCAGCTTACCCAGCGCCAGTGCGTACTTGCCCGTGAGCTTGGGCTCCAGTTTTTTTCCGGCCGCATCCGCCGCATAGAGGTCGAGCGTTGCCGACTCCATCTGGCTGCCGGTCGATTCCACCATCGGGCCCGTGTGCGACGCGCTTTCACCCGGCGGCATCGTCGGCACGATGTCCCCCTGCTGCCGCTCGATGGCGACCGCCAGCCGCACGCGGGCCACGCCGAAATCGTCGCTGGCCCGGTATTCGATCACCGGCTGGGCCTCGGGGAGCACGACCTTGTGAACCAGTTCGGCTCCGCCCGTCGGCGCGCGATCGGGCTTGATGTGAATCGTCCCCCGCAGCGGCGATTCGAGGCTCAGGCCGTCGGCATCGAGGACTTGGATCTCGTAGCTCAGTTCCTTGGTGACGCGGGCGAGAGGTGAATAAGTAGTAGGCACACTCCGTGTGCCGTTTCCCTTGGACGGCACACGGAGTTTGCCTGCTACGGGGTCATCGAGCCGCCACCGCAATCCTGTCTCGTCCGCTTTCACCAGCTCCAGCCGTTGCGTCTCGTTCCCCTGTCGAACGTTCATCCACGCGCTGGCCAGCGGCTTGTCGTTGACGCACTCGACGGCCACGTCGATTCGCGTCCCTTCGAGCACCGCCATCTGCGGCGTGGTGACGCTCTGCGAGTTCTCGGTTGTCTTCGCGTACATCGGCGGTGTCGGCGTGAGCGAGCGCTGCACGATCGGGAGCGGGATCATCGTCACGCGGGCCGGATCGGTCCAGGCGTCGCCGAGCGTCAGCTTGTACTCGACGCCGTCCACCAGCCGATCGAGCACGCCAACGTAAATGCCGCGAGTGCTGGCATCGGCCGGCCAGATTGCCAACGCCGCGTTGAGCCTTTCCAAAGCTGCGGACAATTCGCTCCGCTCCTTGAGCAACGCCAGTGCGGCGGCCGTCTGTGGCGCATCGAACTTGACCAGCGATATCACTTCGTCCCGCCACGGCTGCGAGATGTCGATCGAGTCGTCCGCCGCGGCGGCTTTCATCTTCTGCGCCGCCTGCGTCAGCCGCGCCTGGCGGTCGTCGAGCGACAGTCGCGACACGGTCAGCTCGGTGCGGGACCGTGAACCGCCGGTCGCAGTTAGCCGCGCCGACCCCTTTTCCGGCAGCGCGCCGCGGCATTCGACGAGAAACTGGATCGGCCGCCCCTGCGCACAGCGGGCGTCGAGCGGCTGGCCGCCGTGGCTGGCGCGGTTGAGGACTTCCCTCTGGTTGACGACGATCTGCTCGATGAGGGTGTCGGTGGGGTAATGCGTGCGGCCAAGCAGCAGCCGCTGGGCGAAGGCCCACACATGGCCGGGGAACAACGCCGTCGCGATCAGCGCGACCAGCAGCGTACCCGCCAACAGGCCGCCGCGACGCCACAGGTCGGTGGTGGAAAAGCCGTCGAAGACGTTGATCCCGCGGCCGACCTGAGCGACGTAGTCGATGACCGCCCCTTCGAGCTGCGGCGAGCCCCACGTGCCCGCCTGCGGCGATTCGAACTGGAGGGCGGCGATCAGGTCGCTGTCGATCTGCTGCCGCCGCTCGACGAGCAGGGCCATGTCCTCTTCGGTCTCGCGAACACCGAGATACGGTAGCGCGAACCGCCGCGCGGCCCACACAACCAGGCCGATCGCGGCCACCAGCAGAATCGCCCGCTCGACCCTCCCAAACTCAAAGCGCACGTCGAGCGCAAACAAGATCGCCAGCGACCAAAGCGCGGCGATCGCCACCGCCGACCAGGCGGCCGCTTGGCGCACGGTCAGCCGCGCCCGCCGCAGGCTGGCCAATTGCGCTCGAAGTGTCGATAGTCGCGTCATGAAAGCCGGATCATCTTGCGGCCGAGCCATTCGCCGAGCATCAGTGCCACCACCAGACCGAACCAGAGCGGCGTCGTCCACAGGCCGTGATTGCGCGTCTGCCGCTCCAGGAGCGGTTTCACGTCGAGATCGCTGACGAGCTGGTCCACGGTCGTCAGGTCGTACGCTTTGCCGCCGGTCCGCTGGGCCAGGTCGTTCTGGAGTTTCTCATCGCGCACGCCGCGGCGCCGCTCGGCCGACAGAGGCAATACCTCAAACGGCTGCTCCTCGCTCTTGCCCGTGATCGGGTCCTTGACCCGCAGGCTATATTGCCCGGCGGCGAACACCGGCACGCGCAGCTCGAACACGCCGCGGCGGAGCATCGGCACCGACAGTGGAGTCACGTCGCCGTTGGGTTTCACGAGCTCCGCGGTCATCGCGCCGTCGGCCAGCGTCTCGGCCCCCAGCGGCTCGTAGTTCTCGTCGTACGCCTCGACCGTCAGCAGCACCTTGTCTTCAGCCCGGTATTCTTGCGCGTCGATCCGCGCCACGAACCGCTTGTCGCTCCCCAGGGCGTGGCTCATGCCGAGATGATAAATGAGCTGCGACCAGAACTGGCGGTAGTACTTCTCGCCATACCGCCGCCGCAGCCGCCACGTCTC
>DASRJB010000800.1:0-3702 GCA_035649715.1 Pirellulaceae bacterium | reverse complement strand
TCTTGCGCACGGTGGTGGACTCTCTCAAGCGGCGCGCCGGCGAAGTCCGCTGGGGACACGGCTGCAAGATCGGCGTCTACGCCCAGCACGTCTACACCAGCCTGCCCGAGAAGCAGACCGTGCTGGACTACCTCGAGAACGCCGCGGCCATCGGCACGAAGACGCAAGAGATTCTCGACCTGGCCGGGGCGCTGCTGTTCCGCGGCGACGCCGTGAAAAAGCGGATCGCCGTCCTCTCCGGCGGCGAACGCGCCCGGCTCTGCCTCGCGGGACTCTTGCTGAGCGAATACAACGTGCTGGTACTGGACGAGCCGGGCAACCACCTGGATGTCGATACCGTCGAGGCGCTGGCCGACGCGCTGCTCAACTATCAGGGCACCGTGATCTTCACCAGCCACGACCGCCACTTCATGAAGCGGGTGGCGACCTGCATCGTGGAAGTCCGCGACGGCCACGTGACGAACTATCGCGGCGACTACGAGTCGTATCTCTATTCGGTCAACAAGGAAATCGAGGAAGGCGAGCGGGAGCAGGCCAAGGGCCTGAGCAAGGCGCCGCCCAACCCCGGCAAACCCGGGAAGACGCCACCCCGCGCTCTGCGGCGAAGCGAGCGCGAGATTCGCAAGGAGATGACCAATCTTGAACGGACGATCGCCCGCCTGGACGATGGCAAGCGTCAAACCAACGCTCAGCTCATGGCCGCGACCGATCCGGCCGAGGCTCTCCGCCTCCACAACGAGGTCTCCGCGCTGACGATGCAACTCGCCGAGGCCGAAGATCGGTGGTGCCAGCTTCAGGAAGAAGTCGATGAGGCCAATTGAGCTGGCACGTGAGCGGCAGAGAAGACCGGCCGTGGGCTCTCGCGATCCAGCCCCCGCCGCGGCTGAGCCTGACAGGGTCGACCAACCTGCTGTTCGTGGTCAAGGTATCGGCTCAATGGAAACGCATTGCGGCTCGCACGCCGACTGGATAGATTGGCGAGGGTTGATGCGTTATTCGGTCACTGGAGGCTGGGGCCATGCTGACCATTCCGGGGCCGCAGGCGCGGTCGTGTGACGGCATCTCGCGGCGCAGTTGCCTGCAAATTGGCACTCTGGCATTGGGCGGCTTGGCGCTGCCGGAGATCCTGCGGGCAGAAGCTGCCGGCGGCGGGCGGCAGGCGGCAAAGGGCATCATCATGGTGCTGCTGCCCGGCGGCCCCACGCACCTGGACACGTTTGATCTGAAGCCCGATGCGCCGGCCGAGGTTCGTGGCGAGTTCCGCCCAATTGCCACCAGGGTGTCCGGTCTGGAAATCTGCGAGCTGCTGCCGCGGTTGGCCGCGATCGCAGACAAATATGCCGTCATCCGCTCGCTGGTCGGATTTCGCGACGATCACAACACGCACTGGTGTTCAACCGGCTGGGAATCGCATCCGGCGATGGACGCGTCGCCCATCGTGGCGGGGTTTCCACCGGGGGACTGGCCTTCGCTCGGCGCGGTGCTGTCGCGGCAGTTGGGAGCGCGGGTCGCCGGCGTGCCGCCGTGCGTCGATCTGACGCCCACCGATCCCGACGCCCGGTTCATCCTCCGTACGCCGCCGGGGCAGCCCGGCTACCTCGGCCCGGCTCACGCCGCGTTTGAAGTCAATGCTGTCGATCGCCGCAACATCACGCTAGGAGGCGTCGATTTGCAGCGCCTGGCGGACCGTCAGGCCCTCCTGAGCGGCTTCGATCGGTTCCGCCGCCGGGTCGATCGGGCAGGGACCGACGGACTCGAAGAGTTTCACCGCCAGGCGCTCGCCGTCCTCACGTCGCCGCGGCTGGCCGAGGCCCTGGACTTGAGCCGCGAGGATCGGGCGGTTCGCAGCCGCTATGGCCTGGACCGCAGCTATCCCAGCGAGCGCGAAGGCAAGACGTTGCTCGACCAGTTCCTAATGGCGCGGCGCGTGATCGAAGCGGGTGCCCGTTGCGTCACGCTCGCCTTCTGCCGCTGGCCCTTCGGGCGAATGCTCCGCGGCGACTACAACTGGGACTGGCACAAAGACCTGTTCAACGAAGCGCGCGGCACGTTGCCGCTCTTGGATTGGGGGCTCTCCGCGCTGCTGACCGACCTCGACGAGCGCGGTCTGCTCGACGAGATTGCCGTCGTCGTTTGGGGCGAGTTCGGCCGCACGCCGAAGATCAACGCTAACGCCGGCCGAGACCACTGGCCGGGCGTGTGCAGCGCCCTGGTGGCCGGCGGCGGCATGCAGGGCGGGCAAGTCATCGGTTCCACGACCAAGTGGGCCGAACAACCTCTGAACCGCCCTATCCATTTCCGCGAGGTCTTCGCCACGCTTTACGAGCGCATGGGAATCGACGTTGCCAAGACGCAATTCCACGACCTGGCCGGCCGGCCACAGTATCTGGTCGGCGAACATCGGCCATTACCGGAGTTGGTTGGTTGATTGGATCGTTGGGAGAGTGGATGTGGGCGATAGTAATGCTTCAGCAGTCCGCCGAGGCGCTGCTCACAGCCACTTCTGAGAGTGGGATCTCCGGGCCCAGCCGGCAAGTGCGAGCCGCTGCGCGATGTGATCGCCGCCAAGGTGGGCCGAAGGCCTCACGGCGGATTCACCAAGACCTGCGCGGAGACGCCAAGTCGCTCCACTGGCCATTGGTTTCCGCCACAGTGCCATAAGCGGCAACCTGCGGCAAGGCGGGGAAATTGGGCGAGCACCGCTAAAAGCACCCCGCTTGATCCCTGTCGCCCGAAGGCTATAACCCATTGAGGTTTGGGACGATTTGGACCCGATTTCGGAACCGAAGGTTGCAGGTTCGAGCCCTGCTGGGTGTACTCTGTACGACCGGCGGGCCGGTGAAAACGACGGGGGCCTTTAGATGTCTCGCGGCGGGGACAGGCAGACGATCGACCGGCGGAGCTTCGTCAAGGCGTCGCTGATTCCGGCGACGTTGCCGCTGACCGCGGTGCTGGCTCGGAGCACTGCCCGAGCCGGTGAGCAAGCGCCGGCGGGCGGCACTGTGCCGGAGATCATCGACACTAACGTCCACTTGTTCCAGTGGCCGTTCCGCCGGCTGAAGTACGACCAGACGACGCTGCTGGTCGCCAAGCTCCGCAAGCATCGCATCGCGCAGGCCTGGGCGGGCAGCTTCGAGGCCGTGCTGCACAAGCAACTCGACCTCGTCAATCGCCGGCTGGCCGACGAGTGCCGCACGCGCGGCGCGGGGCTGCTCGTCCCTTTCGGCAGCGTCAATCCGGCCGCACCCGATTGGCAAGAAGACCTCCGCCGCTGCCACGAGCAATACCGCATGGCCGGACTGAGGCTCTACCCAACGTATCACGGCTACACCCTCGATCATTCCGAGTTCGTGTCGCTATTGGCTGCGGCCCAGAAGCGCGGCCTCGTGGTCCAGATCGTGATGCGGCTGGAAGACGAGCGCGTTCATCATCCCGCGATCAATGTGCCGCTGGTCAATGTTGCGCCGCTCGTTGACGGGCTGAAGAAAGCCCCGCAGGCGAAAGTGCAGCTGATCAACTCGGCCGGGCCGCTGCTGGGCAACAACGTCGCCGACCTGGTCCGCCAGACTCAGGTCACCTTCGACATCGCCGCCACCGAAGGCAACGGCGGCGTCGGGCGGCTCATCGAAGGCAAGAACTACAGCTACCGCGGCGCGATTCCCGCCGAGCGGCTGCTGTTCGGCTCCCACGCGCCCTATTTTC
>DASRJB010000799.1:0-2136 GCA_035649715.1 Pirellulaceae bacterium | reverse complement strand
CGCCCACATCGGAGGCGGAATCGGTACAATAACGCCGCGTGTCTGAACTCGCGCGGCTGGGCCTTTCTCACCGGCAGGTGTTTCGATGATCCTCTCCGGCGACGAAATCGTTCGTAATCTCGGCACCAATATCGTCATCGAGCCGTTCGACGACACGCGGCTCAACCCGAACAGCTACAACCTCACGCTGCACGACGAGTTGCTGACGTACGAGGAAGTCGTCCTCGACATGGCCGAGCCGAACCGCACGCGACGGCTGCGAATTCCCAAGGAGGGCCTGGTTCTCACGCCGCAGAAACTCTATCTCGGCCGCACGGCCGAGCGTACGGAAACCCACAACTTCGTGCCGATGATCGAGGGCCGCTCGAGCATCGGCCGGCTGGGCCTGTTCGTGCACGTCACGGCCGGCTTCGGCGACGTGGGCTTCTGCGGCTACTGGACGCTGGAGATGTTCGCCATTCAGCCGATCCGCATTTATCCCGGCGTGCCGATCTGCCAGATCTTCTATCACCAGGTCGCCGGCAGCATCACCGAATATTGCAGCGACAAGTACCAGCACAACAAGGACATCCAGCCCAGCTTGTTCTACAAAGAGCTCAACCCGCAGTCCGAGCGGCCGGATCCGCAGAAGGTGTTTGTGTTTGGCGAAAAGTGAGTGATAGGCGGTGAGGTAGGTTCTCGTGCCCAAGCTCTGCTTGGGCACGCACGTCTGGAAGCCCCGCTTCCCGGCCGTCGAAGCCGCTCCGGCATCCCGCTATAATCCTCTCACTGAATCCCGCCATCATCGACCGCCGAGGTGAACTTGAAGGATTTTTCCTATTCCGCACCGGCAACCCTCGCCGAGGCCACGCGGCTGCTGGCCGGTGCTAACGGCAAGGCCATGATTCT
Organism: Pirellulaceae bacterium; assembly: GCA_035649715.1. Classification (GTDB taxonomy): domain Bacteria; phylum Planctomycetota; class Planctomycetia; order Pirellulales; family Pirellulaceae; genus CAYLLN01. The sequence continues at coordinate 1,248 of DASRJB010000799.1, read as the reverse complement.
CGCGGGCGGGACCGACATCATCGTGCAGCTCCGCGAAGGCCTGCGTGAAGCGGACGTCGTGGTCGATGTCAAGAAGATCCCGGAGCTGGCCGAGCTGAGCTATTCACCGGCCAAGGGACTGCGGCTGGGGGCGAGCGTGCCCTGTTACCGCATTTATGAGGACGCTGCTATTGCCGCGGCCTATCCCGCGCTGGCCGACGCGGCACGGATCGTCGGCGGCTGGCAGATTCAGACGCGGGCCAGCGTCGGCGGCAACTTGTGCAACTCGTCGCCGGCGGCCGACACTATTCCCGCCCTGATCGCCCACGGTGCGACGTGCGTCATCGCCGGGCCCAAGGGCGAGCGGCAGGTGAAGGTCGAGGAGTTCTGTACCGCGCCGGGTCGCAACGTGCTGCAGCCGGGCGAACTGCTGGTGGCGCTGGTCTTTCTGCCGCCAGCCAAAAGCGCCGGCTCGGCCTACGAGCGATTCATCCCGCGGAACGAGATGGATATCGCCGTGGTCGGCGCGGGCTCGTGGGTGCAGCTTGCTAAGGGCGGCGAAGAGATTGAAAAGGCCCGCATCGGCCTGGCTGCCATCGCGCCGACGCCGCGGTTCGCCGCCGAAGCCTCACAGTGGCTCACCGGACAGCCCGCGACGGAAGACATCTTCGCCCGCGCAGGCGAGCTGGCCCGCAATGTCGCCGCTCCCATCAGCGACATGCGCGGGACCGCCGAATACCGCATGCACCTGATCGGCGTCCTCGTCAAACGGACGCTGCTGAAGGCCGCGGAAAGGGCTAGGGCTGGGGGCTAGGGCTAGGGAGCCGCGGGTTCACACCACTCACCACTCACCACCGACCCCTCACTACTCCGTGAAAAAATCCCACGTCATCACGACCGTCAACGGCGAAACCGCCGAGTTCCTCTGCGAGCCGCGGCAAAGCCTGCTGGAGGTGCTTCGCGACACGCTCCGCCTGACCGGGGCGAAGGAAGGCTGCAACAACGGCAATTGCGGTGCTTGCACCGTGCTGATGAACGGCCTGCCGGTGAATAGCTGCCTGGTCCTCGCCGTCGAGGCCGAGGGGGCGCAGGTCGAAACCGTCGAGAGCCTCGCTCAGCAGGGCCACCTGCATCCGCTCCAGCAGTGCTTCCTGGAAGGCGCCGCGCTGCAATGCGGCGTCTGCACCCCCGGCTTCCTCGTCGCCGCCAAGGCCCTGCTCGACAAGAACCCGAGCCCCAACGAACACGAAATCCGCTTCAACCTCGCCA
>DASRJB010000798.1:0-4222 GCA_035649715.1 Pirellulaceae bacterium | reverse complement strand
CTGCTGCTGGACCACGAGCTGCCGATCGCGATCTACAGCTATTTCCAGGACGCAGCGGGCGAGCGGCGCGGGGCTTACTATCCGTTCTCCGAGTACTCGCCCGAGTGGCAGGCGATCCGCCGAGCCGCCGAGCTGGAAATTCCGACACGGTTTATCGATCTTCCCTGGGTGGAAGTCGCCCATCTCGACCGGGCCACGCACCGTTATGCCGACGCCGAGCTCCGCCGCGGGCGCTATGTCCGGGCGCTCTGCGACCGGCTGGGCGTGGAAGACTTCGACGACCTGTGGGACAAGCTGATCGAATCCGAAGAGCGGCTCACGCTGGAGACCTATCTGCAGCGCGTCCATTTGCTCTGCTGGCACACGCGCCTGTGGGAGCCAGAGGTCAGCCTCGCCGACCAGCGCCGCGAGGCCTTCATGGCCCAGCAGATTCGAGCTGCCGAGGAACAGCACGACGGCCCAATCCTGGTCGTGACCGGCGGCTTTCACAGCTCGGCGCTCGCGGCCCGGCTGGAAGGCTTTCGCGACTGCCCCGGCACAGGTGAGCTGCCGCAGACGCCGGAGCAGACGCCAGGGAACGCCGAGCAGAGCAGCGAAATCCAGGACCGCGGCATCGCCCTGACGAGCTATTCCTACGAGCGACTGGACAACCTCACCGGCTACGACGCCGGCCTGCCCAGCCCGGGTTTCTACGAGCACGTCTGGCAGACGCAGCGTCGCGGCGAAGCGTTCGGGCATCAACCGCTGCTGCGGCAAGTCGTCCAGGAATTGCGGGAACGCAAGCAGCGGATCAGCACGGCCGACCTGATCGCGGTGGAGACTTCCGCCCGCGCCCTGGCCGCCATCCGCGGCCGCGAGCGAGTCTGGCGGCGCGACCTGATCGACGCGGCCACCAGCGCCCTGGTGAAGGACGAGCTGGAGTACGGCGTCCGCTCGCCGCTCGTGGATGCTGTGCACGCGGTCCTCCGCGGCAAGCGCCGCGGCCGACTCGCCGCGGGCGCACGCCTGCCGCCGCTGGTCGTCGATTTGCAGCGACAATTGCAGGCGGCCGACCTGGAGCTGACGCGCGGCGTGCGGACCGTCGAGCTGAACCTGCTGGATGCCGATGACCGCACCAAGAGCCGCCTGCTGCACAGCCTGTCCGTGCTGGGCATCGCGGGCTACCAGCGCACCGCGGGAACCGACTTTCTGGCCCGCCAGGATTTGGCCCGCCTGTGGGAAGAGTGGCGGCTCGCCTGGAGTCCCGAATTCGAAGCCACGTCGATCGAAGCGGCTCGCTACGGCACGTCCCTGGCCGACGCCGCCAGCGCCCGGCTGTCGGAGCTGGCCGCGGCCGACGAGCGGAGCGCCGCCAAGGCGGCCGCATTGCTCGTGCAGGCAGCACAGGCCGGTGTTCAGGCGATTTCGACGCCGCTCTTGGCCCGCCTCGAAGGGTTGATTCAGAACGAGGCCGAATTCACCGCGGCCGCGGCGGCCCTTGGCCACCTGCTTTACTTGTATTGTCACGACGAGGCGTTCGGCACGGCACACCTCCCGCGGCTGGGCAAACTGCTGGCCGAGACGTTCACTCGCTCGCTCTGGCTGCTCGAATCGCTCGGCCAATCGACCACCCCCGCGCGCGAGCTGCTCGCCGGCCTGAAGACGCTGCTCGAGGCTCACGAGCGGGCCGGTGACGTGCTGGCCGCAAGCGACGGCGAGCTGGCAGCCGTGCTCAGCCGCGTCGAGGCCGACCCACGCAAGCCGCCACAGCTCCGCGGGGCCGCGGTCGGCATACTTTGGACGATCGGCCAGGCCTCGCCCGATCGCGTCCTCAGCCAGCTAATGCTCTTCTCGCAGCCCGATCAGTTGGGCGACTTTCTCACCGGGCTGTTCGCTCTGGCCCGTGAGGTCGCCCAGCGGCATCCTCAGCTGGTGCAAGCGATCGACCGGGCCCTGCTCGAATTCGCTCCCGAGCAGTTTCACGAGACGCTCCCCTCGCTGCGGCTGGCGTTCACTTACTTCACCCCGCGGGAAAAGCACTACATGCTCACGACGCTGTTTCAGGCTCTGGGATTCAAGCAAGTGCAGCCGCTGGCGGCGCTGGCGGTCGATGAGCAGACGGCCGCGGCGGCCCTGGCGCTGGAAGAGCGGATTTTTGCCGCCGTCGCCCGCTACGGCCTGGAAGGGAGGGCGCCATGAGCCAAGAGCAGCATCAGCAGCGGCTCGCCCGCTGGCGGCTGGTCATGGGCAAGGGGGCCGAGCAGCTCTGCGGCGGCCTGTCCGGCGAAGACGCCACCCGCGACGCCTGCCTGGGCTATCTCTACGACCGCGAATACGGCAGCGGGCGGAACGTCCGCGGAGCGGACGGCAACCAGGGCGGCCTCGGCGAATCGAACCTGACGGTTCCCGAGTGGATCAACCAGGTCCACGAGCTGTTTCCCAAGCGGACGATCGAGCGTCTGGAAAAAGACGCCCTGGAGCGGTATCAGCTCGACGAGATGGTAACCAATGCGGAAGTCCTCAGCCGGGCGCAGCCGAACCCGACGCTGCTCAAGGCGGTGCTGCGGACCAAGCACCTGATGAACCAGGACGTCTTGAAGGCGGCCCAGCACCTGGCCCGCCAGGTGGTCGAGGAGCTGATGAAGAAGCTCTCGCAAGAGGTGAAAAATCCGTTCCTCGGCGCCCTCGACCGCCGCCGCCGCTCGCACCTCAAGATCGCCAAGAATCTCGATCTGAAAACCACGCTCCGCCGGAACCTCAAGCACTACGACCCCGAGCGCCGCCGGCTGGTGATCGAATCGCCCATCTTCTTCTCCCGCGTGCGGCGGCACGTCGATCGCTGGCAGATCATCATCCTGGTCGATGAATCGGGGAGCATGCTCGACAGCGTGATCCACTCGGCGATCACCGCCTCGATCTTCTTCAGCCTGCGGACGATGCGGGTCCACCTCTGCCTGTTCGACACGCAGGTCGTCGATGTCACCGACCAGTGCACCGATCCGGTCGAGACGCTGATGAAGGTCCAGCTCGGCGGCGGCACCGACATCGGCCAGGCCCTCAGCTACGCGAGCGACCTGGTCGATAACCCGCGGCGGACGATCGTCGTGCTGATCACCGATTTCTTCGAAGGCGCCCCGCTCGACCGGCTGTACGCCGCGGCCAAGCGGCTGATCGACAGCGGCGTGACGCTGCTGGGCCTGGCCGCGCTTGACGAGCGGGCCGAGCCGACGTACGACCGGAACGTCGCCGCCCACCTGGTGCAGATGGGCGCGCATGTCGCCGCGATGACGCCCGGCGAATTGGCCGCCTGGGTCGCCGAGAAAGTCCGCAGGTAAGCATGCCCCGCGCCGACCTTCTCGCTTTGACCCCCGACGACCTGGCGGCGATCACCAATCGCGGCACCGTCAAGCGGGCCGAGCGCGAGCTGGAGGAAGGCACACTCACCTGCACGCTCACGGAAAACGCCGGCGAGCTCGTCGCCGAGTGGAGCGACGGCATCGTCTGCCGCTTTCCCGCGGGCCAGACGATGCACGAGGCCACCTGCACCAGCGGGATCGCCGGCATCAGTCGGCACGTCGTCCGCTCGGTGCTGGCCTACCAGCGACAATGCCGCGCCCCCGTTGACGACGCTGCCAGCGTCGTCACTGCGACATCGGCGGATTGGGATCCCGGCACGATCACCGACGAAGCCTTGGCGGCCCGTTTTCGCCAGGCAGCCGTGGCCAAGGCCGCTCAGCGATTTGCGCAGGGCGTGCTCGTCGAGCTGATCCGCGGGGCCAAGCCAGTGGCCCGCTTTCTCGATACGCCCTGCACGCTGCGGTTCCTCGTGCCGGGCGATCTGCGCTATATCACCGCCGATTGCGACGAGTCGCTGCTGGCCACGTTCGTGCCGATGGCCGTCTGGGCCTTCCGGCAGCTGCCCCCGAACCAGGCGGCCGGCCTCGTCGCGCACCAGCAGGCCGATCTCGCGACGCCATCCGATCTGCTCGCCGACCTCAATGCGCTATTCGCGGAACTTGGCGTTTCGGGAATCGCCGGCTGCGGGCCGACCTGGCCCCAGCGGCTGACGCGCCTGGAAAACTCGCTGCGCGACGCCGGGCTGATCTGGCCCGCCGAGTTGGCCGCGGATCTATTCGAGCAACACGGCATGTACCAGGCCCACGACGCCCGTTTCGATCCGCTAGAGGTCGTCGCGCTGGTCGGCGAGCTAGTCGCGCGCGGGCGGGCGATCGCCGGTGGGACG
>DASRJB010000797.1:0-3746 GCA_035649715.1 Pirellulaceae bacterium | reverse complement strand
GGCAGCCGACAAACGGGCGAAGATTGTCGAGAAGCTCTTGGCCAGCCCGCAATTCGGCGAGAACTGGGGTCGCTATTGGCGCGACGTGATCATGTACCGCAAGTCGGAGGAGCGGGCCCAGATCGTCAGCGGCGCTCTGGAGAGCTTCCTGACCGAGAGCTTCAACGCCAACAAACCCTGGAGCGAGATCGCCACCGCCTTCATCACCGCCAGCGGCGACGCCCGCGAGAACGGGGCCTGCGGCCTGATCATGGCCCAGCAAGGGCAGCCCGAAGAAACCGTGGCCGAGGTCAGCCGCATCTTTTTGGGCGTGCAGATTCAGTGCGCCCAGTGCCACGACCATCCGACGGATCGCTGGAAGCGCGAGCAGTTTCATCAGCTCGCCGCGTTCTTCCCGCGGGTCTCGGCCCGGCTGATTCTCCAGCCGGATCGCCAGGACATTTCGGTGGCCGTCACGGACAGCCCGCCGCGGTTTATGCCCAAGGGGCCGATGGCGATGCGCCGAGTCGGCACGCCCGAGCATTACATGACGGACCCCAAGAATCCGCAGTCGCGGGGCACGCTGATGCAGCCGGTGTTTTTCGCGACCGGCGAGAAGCTGCCGCTGGGCACGCGCGACGCCGAGCGCCGCGGCAGCCTGGCGAAATGGACGACGGCCAAGGACAACCCGTTTTTTGCCAAGGCCTTCGTCAACCGCTTGTGGGCGGAGCTGACCGGCGAGGGCTTCTATGAGCCGATCGACGACATCGGCCCGGATCGTACCTGCACAGCGCGCGAGACGCTCGACTATCTGGCGGGCCAGTTCGCCGAGAGCGGCTACGACGTCAAATGGCTCTTCCGCACGATCATGGCGAGCGAGCTGTATCAGCTGCCCTCCAGCAGCCGCCGCGGGCCGGAAGATCCGCCGATGCAGCACAACGTCGCCCAGCGATTGCGGGGCGATCAACTGTTCGACAATCTCCTGGTCGCACTGGAGGCCAGCGAGCCGCAGTCGTTTGCGCCGGGCGGCCCGGGCGGCTTGGGTGCACTGTACGGCCGGGGCCGCGGGCCGCGGCAGCAGTTCAACACGGCTTTCGGCTACGACCCCAGCGAGCGGCGCGACGAGATCGCCCACTCGATTCCGCAGGCGCTGACGATGATGAACTCGCCGCTGATCGGCCAGGCCCTTCGCGGCAGCGGACGCACGATGCTGGCCCGCCTGCTGGGCGAAATCCAAGACGACAAGGCCCTGACGCAGGAGCTGTATCTCCGCGTGCTCGGCCGCCAGCCGAGCGAAAGCGAGCTGGCGACAGCAGCTCGGTACGTGAAGATCGTCGGCTCCCGGACCGAGGCCTTTGAAGACCTGCTCTGGGGCCTCGTGAATTCCGCGGAGTTTTTGCACCGGACCTAGACGTAGGGTGGGACCAGCGAGTCCGCGAGCGCCGGCCCACCTGCTTTATCGACCAATGGTGGGCCGGCGGCCGCGGCGGCCTTGTCCCACCCTACAACCGACCCACCGGCTCCTATGTCCCACACCGTCCACATCCAATCCAGCGTCACGATTCGCCGCGGGCTGGTACAGCGGCGCGATTTCCTGAAAGCGATCCCGGCGGCTGCGGCTGCGGCCGGCTTGCACTCGTGGCCCGACCTGATGAGCGTGCGGGCCGCCGACTTGCGCAAGAGCGGGAAGGCCTGCATCCTGCTCTGGATGCAAGGCGCGCCGAGCCAGTTCGAGACGTTTGATCCCAAGCCGGGCCACGCCAACGGCGGCGAGACCAAGGCGATCAAGACCGCCGTCAGTGGCATCGAGATCGCCGAGAACCTGCCGGAAGTCGCCAAGACCATGCGCGAGCTGTGTGTCATCCGCTCGCTGAACAGCCGAGAAGGGCAGCATCCGCGGGCGACTTACCTGATGCACACCGGCTACCTGCCGACGGCGGCGGTGAAGTATCCGACGATCGGCTCGATCGTCGCCAAGGAGATCGGCAATCCGGCCAGCGACCTGCCGAGCTTCGTGCGAATCGGCAATTCCAGGTTCACGGACGGAGCGGGCTTGCTCGGCGTCGATTACGATCCGCTGGTGATGCAGGCCGCCAACCGCCCGCCGGAAAACACGAGCCTGCCATCGTCCGCGCCGCGATTCCAGCGGCGGCTCTCGCTCCTCGAGCAGATGCAGGCCGACTATGCCAACCACGGCGGCAAGCAGGCCGTCGCCGACCATCAAAAGGTCTACGCCCAGGCTGCGAAGCTGATGCTCAGTCCGAAGATGCAGACCTTCGACATCGGCCAGGAGCCGCAGCAGGCGCGCGACGCCTACGGCAGCTCGGCCTTCGGGCAGGGGTGCCTGTTGGCTCGCCGGCTGATCGAGACCGGCGTGACGTTCGTCGAGGTCAGCCTCGGGAACTGGGACACGCACCAGGACAACTTCAACCGCACACGGACGCTCTGCCAGCAGCTCGATCAGCCCTTTGCCGCGCTGATCGCCGACCTCAAGCAGCGCGGAATGCTCGATAGCACGCTGATTGTCTGGATGGGCGAGTTCGGCCGCACGCCGCGGATCAACCCCAACAGCGGCCGCGACCACTACCCGCGGGCGTTCAGCGCGGTGCTCGCCGGCTGCGGCGTGAAGGGCGGCCAGGTGGTCGGCGCGACCGACGCCGGCGGCGAGAGCGTCAAGGGCAAGCCGGTTGGCGTCAGCGACATGCTCCGCACGATCTGCCACGCCCTGGGCATCGACGCCAGCAAGGAGAACATGAGCAGCATCGGCCGGCCGATCAAGATCGTCGATGGCGGCGAGATTGTCTCCCAGGTATTCGCGTAGCGCGTTTAACCCGGAGCCGGAGGCGACGGCGGCTACCCGCGAAAAGCCCGCGCCTCCGGCTACGGGTTAAACGAACAATCCAGATTCGCCCTTGCCGCTGTTGAGAATGTCTGCTATTTCCCTCCCCTCACGATCGGCGGAGTGCGCCGTGAGGAGGGAAACATGGTATTGCAGAAGATTGCCCGCGAGATCATGCGGCCGTTCCGGCGGCGGCCGGTCGTCGCTCGGCGGCAGCAGCCGGTGGTGATGGAGCAGGCGGCCCCTTCGCAGCCGGCGGCACCGGCGGCCGAGGCATTTTTCGCGGACCTCGTTCGCAAGACCGACAATTTCGGACGAATTACCTGGCTGGGCCAGCCGATCTGGCAGAACGTGCTGGACCTGTGGACGATCCAGGAGACGATCGCCGAAATTCGCCCCGAACTGCTGATCGAGTGCGGCACGAACCGCGGCGGCTCGTCGCTGTTTTTCGCCCACCTGATGGACCTGCTGGGACAGGGCCTGATCATCACGATCGACGTGGAAAAGATGCACAAGCTCTCGCATCCGCGAATCACGTATCTACTGGGCAGCTCGACCGCGCCGGAGATCGTCGCGGAAGTGCAGGCGCGGGCCAGCGGAACACGCGGTCCCGTGCTCGTCATCCTCGACAGCGACCATTCGGAGGCGCACGTCGCAGCGGAACTGGCCGTGTACGCACCGCTCGTCACGCGGGGCAGCTACTGCCTCGTGCAGGACGGCGTGATCGACACGCTGCCGATGATGGCCGGCGCTCGCCCCGGCCCGCTGCCGGCGATCGACCAGTTTGTCGCCGCTCACCCAGAGTTCGAGATCGACCACGAGCGCTGCGAGCGATTCATCGTCTCGCATCACCCCCGCGGCTGGCTGCGGCGGAAGTGAGCACTTGGTAGCCGAATTCGCCAGAATTCGGACCGCGAGAAATCCGAAT
>DASRJB010000796.1:0-3683 GCA_035649715.1 Pirellulaceae bacterium | reverse complement strand
GCCCGCCGACCCCAATAACCCGCTGAACCCGGCCGGCGCAGGGGCGGGGCCAGCCGGCGACTTCCGCCTCGGCCCCTCGCCGTAGCCGCGGCAGTGAACTTTGGTACGCTATTTGCTCTCTAGTTCCAGTTGGCAAGGAGGCTGCCAGTTTGGCCTGGAAGCCACCCGCTGGATCCGGTCCTCAAAGGCTAATAAGTAGTTGTTAAGCGGTTTTCGGGAGGGTGGACGCAACCGCCGACAAGTCAATAGCTTGCGTCGAATTTCGACGCTACAGAGCAGTTGCGGCTTACCTGACCGGGGGGTCACAATGACTTGCTTCGTGTCGCGCCACGGACTTGGGCTTCGATCCAAACTGACTCGCTGACCGTAGAAAAATGACCAGTCCGCAACTTTTGCAGATTCGTCAAAACCGCTGCGGATTGTGGTGAGGGCGGCAGAATGGGGTATATTTAACGAGCTTGAAACCGGGCCTTGGCACGGCTTGCCACCGCTCCCCGCCCCAGTTCCCGCCTCGGTTGAACCGTTCCGGCGACGCCACTCGCCGGTTGACCAGATCTTTTTGCAGGACCCTCGAATGAAACTGCGCGTCTCCCTCGCCGCCCTTCTCTCCCTCGCAGTAACCGCCGGCTCGCTGCTGGGCCAAGCCTCCTCGCCGATGTCCAGCGGTTCGCCCATGAGCGGCGGCTCCGGCGGCAGCTCGCCGCCCGCCCCTCCCTATGCCTCGCTGCTGAAGGATGCCAAGACCGCGAGCGGCATGTGGACCGTGCACCAGAAGGGCAACAACCTCTACTGGGAAATCGGCTCGGGCGACTATGGTGCGGAGTACATCGTGCTGATCGCCATCAGCCGCGGCATCGCCCAGGGGCAGCTTCTGGGCGGGATGACCTGGAGCACGGGGGACGACTGGGTGTGGCAGTTCCGCAAAGTCGGCGAGAACGTGCACATCATCCGCAAGAACGTGCGGTTCAAGGCCAACGCCAACTCGCCCGAAGCGCGGGCGGTAGCCTCGGCCTACACCGACAGCGTGCTGTTCAGCCTGCCGATCATGATGAAAGGCCCCAAGGGGGGCGACCTGGTCGATATGACCTCGGTCTTCATGAGCGACCTGCCGCAGATCGGCCAGGCCCTGCCGGGGTTCAGCTTCTCGTCGCAGAAATCGACCTGGGCCGAGGACGTGAAGGCCTTTGACGAGAACATGGAGCTGGAAGTCGCCGCGACCTATGCCTCCAGCGGCCAGGCCGAGATCGACACCGTCCCCGATTCCCGCGGCGTGACGATCAACGTCCACTACTCGATCAGCAAGGTCCCCAATACGGGCTACTCGCCGCGGCTGGCCGACGACCGCGTGGGCTATTTCCTGACGGCGGTCAAGGACTTCTCGAGCAAGAGCGACCGCGACCAGTTCGTGCGGTACATCAACCGCTGGGACCTGCAGAAGGCCGACTCTTCGGTCGATCCCTCGCCGCCCAAGAAGGCGATCATCTTCCACATCGAGAAGACCGTGCCGTTCAAGTATCGCAAGGCGATCTCCGACGGCATCGATGAATGGAACAAGGCCTTCGAGAAGGCCGGCTTCGTCAACGCGATCGAAGTCACGCAGCAGGGCGACCGCGACGACAAGGACCCGGAGGACATCCGCTACAACTTCTTCCGCTGGATCACCAGCAACGCCGGCTTCGCGATGGGCCCCAGCCGCGTGAACCCCTACACGGGGCAGATTCTCGACGCCGACATCATCTTCGACGCGGATTTTCTCACCTCCTGGAAGCAGGAGTACGAGACGCTCACCGCCCGCCAGATCGCCCAGATGACCGGCGGCGACCTGGACCTGGTCGGCCTGGCCGAGCGCCCGCGGACGATCTTCTCCGACCGGCCGCGGAGCATGGATTGCCAGCTCTCGCAGGGGATGAGCATGCAGCTGGCCTTTGGGCAGGCGGCGATCCTGGCCGAGACCGATCCCAAGATCGCCGAGGCCAACCTGGAGAAGCTGATCCAGCAGGGGCTCAAGGAAGTCACGATGCACGAGGTCGGCCACACGCTCGGCCTGCGGCACAACTTCAAGGGCAGCAAGTGGCGGAGCCTCTCGGCGATGAACGACGGCGGGGCAGGCGGCTGCCTGGTGGCCTCGGTGATGGACTACAGCCCGACGAATATCGTGCCCAAGGGGGCCAAGCAGGGCGACTATTACAGCACGACCCTCGGGCCCTACGACTTCTGGGCCATCGAGTACGGCTACAAGCCGCTCAGCGGCAGCACGCAGGGCGACGCCGCCGAGCTGAAGAAGATCGCCGCGCGGAGCGGCGACCCGGCCCTGGCCTATGCCACCGATGAAGACACCCGCGGAACCGATCCCGATCCGGACACCAACCGCTTCGACCTGGGCAACGATCCGCTGGAATACGCCGGCCACCGGCTGCAGCTCGTGAAGGAGCTGATGCCGGGCCTCGTCGATCGGATGACGAAGGAAGGCGAGGACTTCACGCAGGCCCGCCGGGCGTTCAACGTGCTCATCGCCCAGTACGGCCAGAGCACGTTTTTCGTCTCGCGCTATGTCGGCGGCCTCTCGACCTCGCGCAGCCACAAGGGCGACAAGGACGCCCGGCCGCCGATCTCGCTGGTCGAGGCCGGCAAGCAGCGCGAGGCCCTGAAGCTGCTCGAAGAGAACATGTTCAGCGACAAGAACTTCCAGTTTCCGCCCGAGCTGCTCAACTCGCTCGGCTGGTCGAACTGGATGCACTGGGGCGTGCAGAACACCAACCGCAAGGATTTCGGCGTCCACGACTTCGTTCTGCAGTGGCAGGAGCGGACGCTGGCCCAGCTGCTCAGCTCGGTCACGCTCAAGCGGATGCACGACGCCGAGCTGAAGGCGCCAACCGACGCCGACGTGATGACCACCGCCGAATTGCTCTCGCGGCTGACCAAGTCGATCTATTCCGAGGTCGAATCGACCAAGGAGGGCGACTACAGCAACCGCAAGCCAGCGATCAGCAGCATGCGGCGGAACCTGCAGCGGTCGTACCTGAAGGAGCTGTCCGACCTCGCGCTGGGCGTCTCCAATGCCCCGCAGGACTGCCAGACGGTGGCTTACTCCGAGCTGGCCAACCTCCAGCAGCGGATCAAGAGCCTGCTCGACAACCAGCCCGTGGCCAGCAAGCTCGACACCTACAGCCGGGCCCACCTGCAGGAGACCGGCGCCCGGATCGCCAAGGTCCTCGACGCCCGGCTGAACCTGCCCACGCCCTCCCCGCGGATCCAAATCGGCCCGCGATCGTAGCCGACGCAGCCTAGCGATCGCCAAGAATTTGCCGCAGCCGTCCGCTCCATCCACCGGAGCGGTCGGCGAAGATAACATCGCGCTGCTCCAGCAGCTCGGCGGAGTCGAGCTCGGCGGTGGAACGCTCCAGGATTTCAGCGACCTCGCGCGACTTGGCGGGCGAGAGACGCGCGCGATTGTCCTCCAGCCACCGGTGGCCTTCTTGGAAGTGGTCGCCCATCCGAGCGTGCCCAGTCGTGCCGCCGCGGCTGAGCATCGTGTTGTATCGGACCTTGGCCAGCGCGTAGTCCGCGGCGCGATCGAATTCGAGTCGTTCGGCGGCTTCGTACATGGCGAAACTGAGATGCTGATGAAACATTCTCACCTCGCCCCCTAGCAGCATGTTGGGCGCGCGTTGCGCTTCGGCGTC
>DASRJB010000795.1:0-2299 GCA_035649715.1 Pirellulaceae bacterium | reverse complement strand
GCCAGCCTGCTCTTCTTCTTCATCCTGATCGTCCAGCTCAACGACGTCTTTCAATACGTCTGGAGCCAGTTGCGCGGCAACCGCGTCATCGCACCCCAGATCAACGCCAGCCGCACCTGGGAGGGACTGATCGGCGGCGTCCTCAGCACGACCGCCGTGGGCATGCTGCTCATGTGGGCCACGCCGTTCGGCTACTGGGCCGGGCCGATCGCCGGCGTGGTGGCCCTGGCCGGCTTCGCGGGCAGCATGACGATGTCGGGTATCAAGCGGGACCGCAACGTGCAGGACTACGGCACGCTCGTCAGCGGCCACGCCGGCGTCCTCGACCGGATCGACTCCCTCTGCTTCGCCGCCCCGGTCTTCTTCCACATCACGCGGTATTTCTTTACTTAGTAGTCCTCACGCTCCGCGTGAGGCGTGCATCTCGCGGAGCGAGATGCCTACTATGCTAGCGCCGCGCGAGTTCCACCGTGTCCGCTGCCATCCGCTCCTGCGGCCGCGTCCATTCCATCAGGACTTTGCGGCCGGTGGCGGCTGGGTGAGTGGGGGTTTGGGGAGGCGGCGACGGGATCAGCCGCATCTGGCCGCTGCCGCTGGTGGCCGCGGCCGGCGTGGCTTGCCGGACGGCCTGCGCCTGGTCGCGGCGGCGGGCGTACCAGCCGTCGCTCACCGGCCGCGAGACGCTGCTGACGTTCGCTGCCGGCTGCGGTTGCTCGGGCGCGGCCAGGCCCGACTCCGCCAGCGGCGGCTCTCCGCGGTCGAACTGGGCCAGGGCCCGCGCGTTTTGCGACTGCGGCGTCTGCCAGCTCGACAGCGCCCCGTCGGGAATCCGCGATTGCGGCTGCTGCGTGAGCGAGGCCATCTGCGTCAGCGGCTGGGCCGGCGGCGCGGCTTTCGCCAGCGAGGCGGCATTCTCCAGGTTTGGACTGCCTTGCTGGACCCAAGCGACCCAGGTCACCTGCAAGTCCGAGAGGTCGTCGAAGCCGTAGAACTTCCGCGTGACGGCGGGCCAGTTGTTGGTTTGCAGGCCTTCGCCGACGTAGGCCACGAACTTTCGCTTGCCCCCGTGCTGGATCAAAAAGCGAGTCAGCGAATAGCCCTGCGAATAGAGCGGCAGGATGTCGCGCGGGTAATCGCGCATCGCGAACATCTTGTTGAACGAGATGCCGCGGTTCTCCGGCCCCAAAAAGCGCATGAGCAGCTGGTCCTGCTTGGCCTTTTCACTGGGGTGCTCGACCGTCGTGCAGGCCCCTTCGTCGGCCCACCGCGGCAGCGGCTGGCCGAAGTGCGTGGCAAAAATCGTATGCGTGATCTCGTGCGGCAGCACGCTGTCGAGCAGCCGCTCGCGCGTGCCCTGGATCTGCATCGTCCATTGCGTGGGCATGCCGCCCATGAAGACGAAGCTGGTCGCGCCGCCCGCGCCGGGATCGAGCTTCACGCGGATCGGGCACATGTCGCGCCACTCCGGCAATTCGTGGCCGAGCCACTCGATCGCCAGGTCGCGGCGAAAGCGCTCGGCAGCCTGGCAGATTTCGTTGGCCAGTTCGGCGCTGGGCGCGGTGACGATGAAGTGCTGCGAGCGGACGCTAGCACCTGGCCCGCCGCGCGAGGCAAATTGTCCGGGATATTGGGCGCGGGCTGCGCCGCAGAACAACAGAGCCAGCGCCGCCGCCAAGGCCGCGCGAAGCAGACGAGCTTCCATGCTGTGGGTCCTTCCCTGGATACCGAGTCAGGCTGCCGGTTCTTCCGGCTGCCGCGGGATGACTCGCGTGTTTGCGGCGGGATTGCAAACCGCGAGCCGAACAGCTGATGCCGCCCAGAGCGCCCTGCCCTAAGTCGCGGCCGGCCATTCACTTACCGCTGCTGCGGCCGCTGCCCTCCTGGCGAATCGTCCGCACCACCGTTGTAAGTTTTGCAAACCTTAACCCACGCCCTGCGAATCGTCCAGAGCAGTTCGCCGCGGCTCATTTCGTGGCGATGTCGAGGTTGACTTCCTTCGACCGCATGTCGGTCGTGATCTCGACGCTGAAGCCGCTCGAAGCGGCCGACTGGTACTTCGCGGGAACGAAGCTTTTGACCGGCTTGCCCTCCATGTTGGGCGGCGTCTGCCAGCACTCGACGTGCATCGTGTACTTGCCCGGCATCAGGCCGTCGCCGGGATCGAACGTCTTGACTTTGTAGTTGCCGTCCTTATCGAAGTCGCCGGTGGCGGGCCGGCTGGGAAATCCCTCGGCGGCCTCTTGCGGCAGGAAATAAATCGAGCCCGGCCCCGGCGGGGCTTGGCCGTCGAACGTCACAC
>DASRJB010000794.1:0-5690 GCA_035649715.1 Pirellulaceae bacterium | reverse complement strand
TCATTGGCCCGGTCATTCCAGGTCATCGGGCCGTTGAAGCGATCGACCGGGCTGTACGGGTTCCAGACGAATCCCGCGGCCAGCCACCCCGCACCGCTCCAGGGGCTGTCTTCGCAGCAGGGCTCCCAAAGCTTGCAGGCTTCGCCCAGGCATTCCAGCGGGCAGCCGCAGGGCCAGCTGCTCAAAAAGCCGCAGCCGCAGCAGGAGTCGCACGAATCGCAGCAGGTGTACTTATCGCCGCCCGAGACGTTGTAAGACGGGGCCAGGACGCTGGGCTGGTCGCTGGGCGAGCGCTGCGGCGCTATCGGCAGCGGCGGCGGCTCCGGCACCAGGTCCGGCTGCTGCGAGACGAGGCCGGTTTCATCGGAGAGGGAATACGCCGCTTTCTTTCCCGTGACGTTGATCTCGGACGACTGGGCCCGCGCGATCGCCGGGAAGAGCAGCGCAAAGAGTGCGGCTGCCAGCAGCGGGCGACGGACAAGGCTCATGGCCAACTTCCTTTGCAGGTTGACGATTGCCAGGGCTCGCCGCCTGCAAGCCCCGAATATCGGCGCGTGGTTCTAGACCGGATGTATCGAATATGCCGGACGTAGCGCATGACTTCGCCGGGCGCGACCGGCAGAGCTTGCTCAGCCGGCAAAGTCGCGGGCTGCTAGCAGCCCCTCGGGCAGCACGCTCAAGACTGGGAATAGAGCCGTTTGAGCGTCTGGATCTGTCCGGTGTGATAGACGTCGTGCAGCGCGACTCCCTGGATCAGCCGCAGCGGCGTGTGCTTGGTCGGGGCGATCCGGACGAGCAGCTTGGTGGGCGGATACGCGGCGACGACCGCCCGCAATTCGCGGTGCATCCGCTCGAGCAGGGCCAGGTCGCCTACCCACTGCCGCTCGTCGCTGGCGTCGCCCCGCTCGAACCAACTGCTTCCCTTCAGCGGAAACGAGCCGCGCTTTTCGCCCGCCAGGCGGCGGCGGCAGGCGTACTTCCAATACGCGGCGTGCAGGGCGATTTCCCAAATGTTCTTCCGCCCCGCGGCCGGCCGCCACGCCGCCTGGGCCGGCTCGATGCCGCGGAGCGAGCCGCGCAGGTTCGGCCCGTGCCAGGCCTGCTTTTCGTAGGCTTCGTCGAGCAGCTGCAGCAGCGCCGCGATCTGCGGATTGGCCGGCGAGCTGCGCTTCATGGCTGGCGGCCCACGAGCGGCGAATCGGTTTCGCTGATTTGCAGGCTGGCGGGCCGCTCCGATCCGGTGTTGGCCCGGGCCGCCGCCTCGTACGTTGCTTCCGCCACCGCCTTGGGAATCAATCGCCCGCGGCCGTCCACGAGCACGTCCAGCACAACCTCGCGCGGTGCGAGCACTACCGCCAGGTCGGGTAAGTCGACCAGCTGCAACGCGCCCGGCACGATCGCTGCATGCGGCGCTTGCACGAACGGGCTGTCCAGGATCGAGCGGTAGGAGACGAGGCCGTGGCGGCTGACGATCACCGTCGAGGCCGGCTCGTACAAGCCGAAGAGCAGCGACAGCAGCGCGGCTTCCGGCTGGCTCTCCGCCGGCCGATCGACGCGCCGCGGATACTTGAATTCCGCGTCGGCCGCGAGCGGCTCCCGGCCGCTGCCGCCCGCGATGACCACGTTCCGCGACACGTCCTCGCGGCGCTGCAGATGCTGCCAGGCGGCCCGCAGATCGCGCAGCTGGCCGCCGAGCATCGTCTGTCCCAGCATGAGCTGTGTCGCCGAGTGCCCCGTCGAGCTGCTTTGCTGGCCGCGGTCCTGCTCGGAGCCGGCCGCGCCCAGACCGCGCACATCGACCAGCGCGATCACGCAGCCGGCGAGCAGCCCCTCGGCAATGTCCTTGTTTCGGCGCGGCAGGGCGGCCTGCAATCCGTCGCCCGCCAGGCCCAGAATCGCGAACCGGCTGCGATCCTTCCGGTCGTCGAGGCGGCTGAGCGAGAGTGTCATCAGCGGAACCGAGATGCCGGGCGCAGTCTCCAGCAATTCGCGGCGGACGGTGACGCCGCCGACCTGCTCGGTTGCCGGCGAGCCGTCCCGGACTTTGATTTCCTTCGGCGGCTCGGTGTCGCTCAGCAGCCGCGTCCAGACGTCCCGCATCTGGTCGCGGCGCTCGTCTGGTTTCATTGCCGCCCGCGATTTCTGGGCCGCTGCAAGTTGCTGGTCGGCCATCTTGGCGAGCAGCTCATGCAGCAGCTTGGGCTGGAATTGTTTGCGGGCTTCGTCGGTGAGGCAGGTCAGCTCCTCGCGCGTGCGGCGGTTCTTGTATTCGCTTTCGGGCGTGACTTTGATGCCGAACCACTTGCCCAGCGCTTCGTGAATCAGCTTGCGATGCGGCGGACCGATGTTGTTGCAGTGCGAGGCCGGGGCCTGCGTGTTTTGGATGGTCCCGAAGCCCGTGGTGAAGGCGAGATTGTCCTTCGCGCCATACAGGCCGTAGATTTTCTCGTACCGCTTCCAGACCGGATCTCGCTCGCGGTCCCAACTGAATTCGTGGGCATGAATCAGCTTTCGCGGGGCGACGCTGCCCACGATCACCCAGGGCAGGAAGCCATCCACCGCCGAGCGATAGAGATTCCGCGTCGATTCCCAGCTGCCGCCGCCAGCGTAGTTGAACGAGGTCTCGGCGTCGGCCGGCAGGGGGTAGCGATTCTCCGGCTGCGGCCCGCCGAAGTTGAACGGCACAATACAGTCGATCCGCTCGTCGAGCGCGCCAGTCACACCGCACGGGTCGCCGCCGCCGGCGACGCTGCCCAGCAGGATCAGCCGCGTGTCGTCGATGCCCGGCTGGTTCACCAGCACGTCGAAGCCCGTCATCAGGTCGTGGGCCATCCAGCCCATCAGCGTTTCGCCGGCGAGATAGAGCTGGAGGCTGGTGTCGTAGCGGAAGTTGTAATCCTGCCGGCTGACGGGAAACTCTTGGGAATAGTCGGCCGCGGCGGCGAAGGGATGCTGCCGCCGCTCGCCGTGGCCGAGGGCGTCGGGCACCAGGACGTAGCAGCCGGCACGGGCCCAAGTCATACCCATGTCCTGCAGCTCGCCTTCCCACTTGGGGTTGTGGTGGCTGTGGGCGATGGCGATGCCGGGCATCTTGTCCCGCGCCGGAACCGGGACGTAGAGGTTGGCCGTGACGACAAGGCCCGGCCGTGATTCATAGACCAGGTTCTGAATCTGGAAGCCGTCGCCGTCGATTCGCCCGGTCACGAGCGTCTTGGGCCTGGCCGGTCGCGGCGGCAGCGTGCCCAGCGACTTCCGCAGCAGCGCGAGCTTCTCCGCCCGGAAGCGCTCCCAGTCCTCACGCGACTGAATCTTGCCCCAGGCTTCCGAGCTGGCCCGATTGCCGGCGGCGATCTGCTCGCGCAGCGAGCGGCCCAACATGCCGCGCAGCTGATCGCGCTCGGCTTCGGCGGCGACGTGCGGTGATATCTTTTTGAGAGCCTCGGCAATCTGGCTAACGCTCTCCGCCTCCTGCGCGGCCGATGCCGACGCCAGCAGCGTGGTGACAAAGACAATGGCGACATTGAATCTCATGGCAATTGCTCCAGCACGAAGCACCGAAACGCGGACCCCGATCGCGCCACAGCATACCGCACTGCGAAGGCTGAATCCATTTGCGGAGAGTCGCCGGTGCGGTGTCGGGTTTCGCCCTGCCAGAATATGATGAAGAGTCCTGTGGCCATGTCCTGGCGAGGCGGAACGATGCGAGTCCAGATAATTGCGTTGGCGGTCGGGCTCGGCTGGACATTGGCGGCAGCGGCGCTAGCCGCCGCTGACACTGCGCCTGACTTCAATCGTCAGGTCCGCCCGATTCTTTCGGCTCACTGCTTCAAGTGCCACGGCCCGGACGAGAGCGTGCGCGAGGCTGGCTTGCGGCTGGATCGGCGGGACGTCGCCACGAAAGAGCTGGATTCCGGCGTGACTGCCATCGTCCCCGGAAAGCCGGAGAGCAGCGAGGTGGTGCGACGGGTTTTCTCGGCCGACAAGGACGAGCAGATGCCGCCGCCGGCTGCCAACAAGCCGCTCTCGGCCGCACAGAAGGAGATTCTCCGACGCTGGATCGCGGCCGGGGCCGAGTATCAGCAGCACTGGTCGTTTGTCGCACCCAAGGCGGGTCCGCTCCCTCCAACGTCTCACGCAGCCGCCAATGCCATCGACGCCTTCATTCAAGCGAAGCTCGCCGCGGCGGGCCTGCAGCCCTCACCGCCGGCCGATCGCTACACGCTCGTTCGCCGCGCCTCGCTCGACCTCATCGGCCTGCCGCCATCGATTGAAGAGGCCGACGCTTTTGTGAACGATCCCGCGCCGGACGCCTACGAGCGGCTGATCGATCGGCTGCTGGCGTCGCCCGCGTATGGCGAGCGGTGGGCCCGCCGCTGGCTCGACCTGGCCCGCTACGCCGACACCAACGGCTACGAAAAGGACCGCCCGCGATCGATGTGGCCCTACCGCGACTGGGTCATCCGTGCGCTCAACACCGACCTGGCGTTCGACCAGTTCACGATCGAGCAGCTCGCCGGCGACATGCTGCCCAGTGCTGCTACCGAACAGGCCACGCAGGACCAGCGGATCGCTACCGGCTTTCACCGCAACACAATGATCAACGAAGAGGGCGGCATCGATCCTCTGGAGTTTCGCTTCTACGCGATGGTCGATCGGGTCAACACGACCAGCACCGTCTGGATGGGGCTGACGCTCGGCTGCGCCCAGTGCCACACGCACAAGTTCGACCCGATTCCGCACGCCGACTATTACCGGCAGCTCGCCCTGCTCAACAACGCCGACGAGCCGCTGCTCGACGTGCTCGCGCCGGAGATCGCTGCTCAGCGGGCCGGCATCGAGCAGCAGATCGCGGAGTTCACCGCCGACTTGCCTAAGACCTTCCCGCCCGAGGACCAGTGGCAGTGGCAGACGCCGCGGCCGGCCGAGTTTACGTCCGCAGGGGACGCGAGCGGCACGATACGCGAGGATGGCTCCATCCTCGTCGGCGGCAAGAATCCGGACGAGGACACCTACACGATTGCCTTCGACGCGCCTGCCGGCGAGTACGCGGCCCTGCGGCTGGAGGTGCTCGTCGATCCAGCGCTGCCCGGTACCGGGCCCGGTCGGACACCTCACGGCAATTTCGTCCTCAGCGAGATTAAGCTGCAAGCGGGCGATACGCCAGTCAAGCTCGCCTCGGCCGAGGCCGACGCGGCTCAGGAGGGCTTTCCTGCCGCCCGCGCGATCGACGGAGATGCGAAGACCGGCTGGGCGATTCACGTCGCGGGTGCGTGGAACGTCAATCGTTCGTGGACCGGCCGCTTCGAGCAGCCGCTGAAGCTGGCGCAGCCGGTGCGCTGCACCGTCCGGCTCGAGCAACAGCACGGACAGCAGCATACGCTCGGCTGCTTTCGGCTGAGTTTGGGCCGGCCTGCCAGCGCCGATGGCCGGCCGCTGGCCGAGCGCAGCCGCGAGCACCTGGAAAAGAAGTTCGCGGCCTGGCTGGAGGCTGAACGCTTGCGAACCGTCGCGTGGCAGGCGCTCAAGCCACTGTCGGCCCAGAGCCAGCGGCCGACGCTGACGATTCAGGACGACCGCTCCATCTTTTCCAGCGGCGACATTACCAAGCGCGACGTCTATGAGCTGACATTCGACACGGCCGAGCTGAAGGGCATTACTGCCCTCAAGCTGGAAGTGCTGCCCGACGAGCG
>DASRJB010000793.1:0-2053 GCA_035649715.1 Pirellulaceae bacterium | reverse complement strand
AGAAGAACAGCCGCGACGGATAGATCGGCGTCTGGGCCATTTCGTGGTGCAGAAAGATCGTCACGCTCGGCGGGGCTTCGTTGGCCGTGAAGACCCGTGGCGTCTTATTGACGCGGACGGCGTTGGAGAGCGACTCATCGTAGGGAAAGTTCGGCAGATCGAACGCCGCCACGAAGGCGTCGAAGTCCGCGGCGGTACGGAGCGGAAAACCGCGGAACAAGACCGCGCCGTGCCGGGCCGCGGCCTTCAGCAGGTCGTCGCGCCAACCGCGAACGAAATCGGTTGTCGCCGGGAGATCGATTGCCGCATCCTGGCAGGCGAATGCAAGCGGAAACGGCTCGCCGCCGTGCGTCTGCTGACCTGCAATCTCAATCCGCGTGATCCGCGTCATCCGCGGTCCTCCCATTATTGCCTGCAACTACTCGTAGATTGGAAAGAACGTGCCGAACGCCCGTTCGCAGAACTCGCCCGGATCGTTGAACCGCCGGCCGCGATTGAGGCCGCTGATGGCCTGCATCTCGTCCGGGCTCAGCTCGAAGTCGAACAGCGCGAGGTTCTCTCGCAGCCGTTCGGTCCGCGCCGTCTTGGGCACGATTGCCGTCCCGCGCTGCACGGCCCAGCGGAGCACGACCTGTGCCCGCGACTTGCCGTGTCGCTGCGCCGCATCGATGACCACCTCTTTTCGCAGCACCGACTCCTGCGGCTGCGCCATGCCGATCGAGAAGTACGATTCGGCGGCGAGCGGCGAGAAGCCCGTGACGGCGAGGCCGCTCTCGCGGCAGAATCGCAGCAGTTTGTCCTGCGTGAGCAGCGGATGCAGCTCCACTTGCAAGACGGCGGGGCGGATCTTGCAATACGAGAGCAAGTCGCGGAGCAGCGACACGCCGAAGTTGCAGACGCCAATGTTCCGCACCAGCCCGGCGCGGACCAGCTCTTCCATCGCGCCCCACGTTTCGCGGATCGGCACATTGGCCGGCTCCATTCGCGGCTGTGAAGCTTGCGGATCGAAGAACCACTCTGGCGGATAGCGCGACTCAAACGGCACGAACCGCTGGGCGATCGGAAAATGGACGTGATACAGGTCGAGATAGTCGAGCCCCAGATCGCGGAGCGTCCGCTCGCACGCCGGCCGCACATGCTCGGCCGCGTGGTACGTGTTCCAGAGCTTCGACGTGACCCACAGCTCGTCGCGGCGGCACGGCCCATTTTGTATCGCCGTCCGCAACCCCTCGCCGATCTGCGGCTCGTTGCCATAGTCGCAGGCGCAGTCGAAATGCCGATAGCCGGCCCGGATTGCCTCCACCACCAACTCCGCCGCCCGTTCCTTCGCCACTTTCCACGTTCCGAGTCCGACCACCGGCAGGGCATCGCCGCTCGCCAATCGCAATCCCGGAATCATCCTTGGTGCTCTTTGTGCTCGTCGTGTTTTTCGTGGCCGTGGCCCTCACCGGCAGTTGCGGAGGAACTCGACCAGGTCGGCCAGCTCCTGCAGCGAGAGCTGCTTGTCGAGGCCGGCCGGCATGATCGAGACCCTGCCGGGCTGGGCGATTTCGATCTCCTCGCGAGCGATGCGGACTTCCTTGTCGGCGGCGAGCGTGAGGATGACCTCGACCGGCGAATCGACCTTCACCACGCCGCTGAAAACTTGCCCGTCGAGTGTGCGAACGGCGACCGGCTCGTAGCTGCGGACGAAGCTCGCGCTGGGGAACAGGATCGATTCGACCAGGTCCCGCGGCTGCCGAATCTGGCCGATGCGAGTGAGGTCGGGGCCGCTCTTGCCGCCCACGTAGCCGATCGTATGGCAAGCCCGGCAGGAAAGCTTCGTGCTGTTGAACACGGCCTGCCCGCGGCGGATGTCTCCCGTGGGCAGCTCGGCCAACGTCGCCTCCAGCCGCGAGCGCTGCGTCGCCAGCTCGGCGTCGATTTCGGCATAAAGCTTCTCCGCCTCCGTCTGGACCGCCGGCGGATACTTGGCCAGCCGCTGGCGGATGCCATCGACGGTCACCGCCGCCCGCAGCTCCGGCGCATGCAGCGTCGCTACCAGCGTCTTGCC
>DASRJB010000792.1:0-5567 GCA_035649715.1 Pirellulaceae bacterium | reverse complement strand
GATCACGGGCGGCGAGAGTGTCGATTCTCTGGCGGTCTGGAACCTGCGGACGATGCGCATGGAGCGGGAGCTGCACGGCCACGAAAAAGCGATCAACGGCGTCAGCTTCCTGGACGAGCGGAGCCTCTGCTCGTTCGGCGCGGACGGCACGATCCGCATTTGGAATTTGGATAGCGACGCACCGCCGCGCGTGCTGACGATCGACGTCACCGCCCAGGCCAGTTAGGAGCGATTCATGTCGCTGAGCCTCGCGCCTCGCATTCGCCCCGCCGCCATGTTCGACCGTCCCGCCCAGCGCCTGGCCGCGGCCTTTTTCGCCCTGTGGGTGTTCATCGTTTTCGTGTCGGTGTTCGACGGCTACCTGGTCTTCCGCTTCCGCAACCTGATCCACTCGACGGAGCTCAATCCGCTCGGCCTGTGGCTGATCACGGCCAACGGCGGGCAAGTCTGGGCGCTGCTCGGCATCAAGTTCGCCGGCACGATCCTGGCCTGCAGCCTGCTGCTGCTCGTCTATTGGAAGAACGCCCGCCTGGGCACGCTCATCGCCTCCGCACTGGCCGCGCTGCAACTGAGCCTGCTGCTGTTTTTGCTGCTGGGATGACCGGCTGACGGACCACCGATCAACCGGCCCACCGAGCTACGCCTGCCGGCTGGCCCACTGCTCGAGCTGGGAGCGGGCCTGGTCGTAGGTGAGCAGCACGGGCGGGATGACGGCGGCGAGGTCCTGGTCCTCGCGCTGCTGATACGCCGGGCGCAGGGCTTCTTCGACTTCCTCTTCCAGGGCGACCAGCCAGGCCGGCACGTCCAGGCCGACGCCGGTCGGCTCGCGGGTGAGATATTCGGTGTCGATTTGCAGCAGCTCGAACTTCGGGCAATCCTTCGCCCCGCGGCGGGCCTCGTCGATCGCCCCGGCGACCAGCGCCCGGATGCGGTCGATCGCCAGCGGCCGCACGAACCGCTCGGCCAGCCGGTCCGCGACCGTCGGCATCCGCATCGCGTATTTCTTTTGCAGCTCGGCCAGCTTCGCCAGGTACTGATCGGCTTCGTCGTTGATCCGCTCGCTGAGGGCCTTTCGCCAGATGCGGGCCGACTGGTCCTCGCTGCGGCGAACGAGAATCTCATGGGCCAGCACCACCGGCTTCAAATTCCAGCAGACGCGGTCGTAGCGCGTCCGCAGCCGCAGGAAGTCGAGCAGCATGTACAGCAATTCGCCGCGGTCCGACTGGGTCGTGGTGCTGTTGTAGTCGCGGTACTCGCCGTAGTTTTCGACGATCGCCTCCAGCACCAGGGTGAGCTGCTCGGCGGCCTCATCGGTCGAGTCGCCCGCGACCAGGTCGGCCAGCAGCCGCGGCGGGCCTTCGTCTTGCGAATCGTCCTCGCGCAGGCTCGTCAGCCACTGGGCCACCCCCTGGTGCAGAATCGCCCGGATGTTGCTCAGGTTGAGGAACCGCTGCGTGAACAACTCGTCGCCGTAGCGCTCGACAAAGGCCACGACCTTTTTCCAGGCCGAGCGGTCGTGGATCCGCTCCAGGACCGAGAGCCGCAGCGTGCGGCTGTGCGAGAGCCAGCCGGTGAGCAGCGACTCGGTAAGCTTCTCCAGGCAGGTGACGAGCGACTCGGCGGCGTCTTCGGGGCTGGCGGAATGCTGCGGCCAGGCCTGGGCAGAGACGACGAGGCTTTCGACGATCGAGCGGTAGCCGATCTTGAACAGCTCGTCGTATTCGGTAACTGCCCCGGGACCGACAGGATGCTCGCGCTCCATCTGGCGGGCGACCTCGAGCAGCTCGCAGGTTTCGATCCACAAGCCCAGTCGCGGCAGCCAGGCCAGCAGATCCTGGAGCGCGTGCTGGCGGGCGCGGACGGTGACAATTTCGTGCGGATTGCCCCCTTTGGCCAGCGGGACGTAGAGCAGGGCCTGTTTGGCCAGCAGCGTGCGGACCTGCGGACACACCTCCTGGGCGGCGGCCACGTCGCGCTGGAGCAAGGCCGCCAGCAGCGCCACGAGATGCCGCTGGTCGTCGTCGGGATGGCCGGCCGGCTGGTCCGCGACGACCGCCAGCGCGGCAGCCAGGTGCCGCTGGGCGGCGGCCGTTTCTACGGCGGTGGCGATGACCCGCTCCAGCAGCGATTCCTTGGTCATCCGGCGGCGGTCGTATTCGACCATCGCGTCGTGATCGGCCGACGGCGTGGGAATGCGGTATTCACGGACGGAATCGAGCAGACCAGCGAGCGCGGCGCGGTTTTCCTCGGCCTGATCGATCCACCGGCGGATCGCGGTCACCCGCTGCGCGTGGTCGGCTGCGCAGCCCGCCGGCAGTGTCACCGGGTCCTGCTGCATGACGGCCAGAAACGCCGGGCTGACGGCGGCGTGCTTCCACAGGCAGGCGACCGTGCTGAGAAAGTCGAGCCGGTCGGCGACGCGCCGCGACTCGGCCGCCAGCTCGTCGGCCGACGATTCGTCGGTCTCGAAGATCGAACCCTCGATGCCGTCGTCGGTCGAGTCCTTGTAGACCACGCCGTCGTAAGCCGACTCGAACCGGTCGCCGTCCTCCTCCTCGTCGTCCGCCAGCGAGTTGGCTGGTTTGCCGCCGTTCTTCGCGCCCAGGCGGAACTGCGGCGGCTGCCAGTAGCTCTCGGCGTTGGCCTCCAGGTAATCGAGGAACTTGCGGGCCGTGTCCCACCACTTGCGGGCCGCCGCGGTATCGGCCGGATCGACGCCGGCCAGCGACGTGACCTCGCCGAACCACCGCTCGGCCAGCTCGTGCCACGAGACGTCGGCCCGCGCGAGGCCGATGCGGTCGGCCTGTCCCAGCCAGTGCACCAAGAGGGCCATCGTTGCCACGTAGTCGCCGCGGTCGAGCAGGGCCTCGATCACCAGGGCGTAGGCCTTGGGCGAGTCGAACATCTCGGCGTGCGGCGCCCAGAACGCCACGTCGCCTGCCGCCGCGCCTCCCTGATGCCAGACCTGCATCGCCTGCGCCACCCGCTCGGCCGCGCGATGGACCACGAGCGGATCGACTGCTTCGACGCTCGACACTTCGTGCACGGCGAAGCGGTGCCACCAGCTCGCGGTGTCCTTGAATTGCCGCGCGACCTTCTTCGAGAGCTCCGTGTTGGCGACCGCGGCCGTCTCGCTCCAGACCCGCGAATACAAGGCCCACAGCCGATCCATTTGCAGCACCAACTCGTCGGCCCGGTGATCGCGGACGCTGTTCTCCAGCGCCGGGAACAGGCTGTAGTGCGCGTCGAAGCCCAGGATGTTCCAGGGGTCGATCACTGCGCCGCATTGGATCGCCCGCCGCAGCCAATCGACGATCTGCGGCAAGAGCCCCGCCGCCTCTTCCAGCCGGCCGGCGTCGCAAGCGACTTGCCCCGCGGTCATCAGGCAGTCGATCTGGCACTGCATCCGCGCCGCGGCGCAGGGGACGATGCTGGCCTCGCGCTGGGCCGCTGCCGTGTGGCCCATGCGGGCGAAGATGCGGGCCAGGTGGACGTGCTCCAGCTGCGACGCCCGCTGCCGGGCGAGCTGGGCGTTCAGGTGCTGCCGCGCGCCGCCGAACGGCTGCCGCCGCTCGGCCGCTTCCGACTTCAGCCGCTCCCCGTGCGGGCCGCTGACCTTGTGAAACAGCTGCTCGTAAAACGAGTCGCGGTAGCGGGCGATCTTGGGGAGCAGCTTGCTGAGCGTGACGGTCGAGTCGAAGCTGCTGGGCCCTTCCCCGCTGATGCCGCTGGCCATCAGCACCGTGCCGGCGAGCACCGCGGCCGCTTCGAACAGCAGCTCGTCCGGCGTCAGGTCGGGCGTGTCCGTCAGCCGCCGCATCAAGGCGTCGAGCGTGACCTGCTGCACGACGAAGCGGCGGTAGCGGCCCTGGTTGTCGATGTGGTGCGGATCCCACTGGCCGAAGTGATAGTTGGGCCGCTTGTTGGCCGGATGGTCGAAGTCGTAGGCCCGCGGATCGACGGCCAATTCGTCGATCAGCTTGGGATCGAGGCAAGCCTGCCGCAGGAGATCGGGATCGGTCTCTTCGAGCAGCTGGAGGGCCGCGGCGATCACCGCCCGCTCCGGTCCGCACGAGATGCCCACCCCGCGGATGAACAGCGGGATCGGCCGCACGAACTCGTGTTTGTTCGCCTCCAGCTTTTGCGATTCCAGCACGGCCACCGGACGGTGACCGATGTAGTCGTTCAGCTGGGCGATCGCCGCCGTCACGATCCGGTCGGCCTCGCTCCAGGGCGGGCCCTGCCGCAGCACCGCTTCGCAGACTCGGCCGACGAAGAACGGCCGGAACAGCGCCTCGTCGGTGCGATGAAACAAGAGATCGCGGTGAAACTCGCGATAGGCCGGCAGCGTGCGGTCGAAGACCAGCTCCAGCACCGCTGCCGCCTGGTCGGCGTCGCGGAAGGCGGGCGAGCTGCCCCGGAGCATCACCAGCCGCTCCGTCAGCTGCCGGCTGACGGCCAGCCAGGCGGGCAGACCCCTGTCCGCCGAAGCCGATTCGAACAGGCGGTTGAGGTTTGCCAGGAACTGAGGGTCGTTTGCCCCCGACGAGAAGTTGAGATACCCGAGAACCTGATCGACGGCGGTGGCGCCGGCGGCTTGCGGTTCTCGAGAGGGCATGCCATAAACTCCAGCGGCGGCTCGACTTGCGCGGACCCGCTGGATCCGGCCGCCGCCCGCTCAAACCTCAATCGTAAGTGCACGTCGCCAAACGGTCCAGCGGATCAAAAGTACGGAGCGAAAGAGAGACAGAGCGAAGGAGGGATGGTCGCTCCGTCGCTCCTTCTCCCCGTCTCTCCGTCGTGTGCCCCGAGCCCGGAACCCTGAACCCTATGTCCGCCCCTTGGTATTCCGGCATCACGCGCTATCAATGGCTCGTGCTGACGATCGCCTCGCTGGGCTGGGTGTTCGACGTGTTTGAGGGGCAGATCTTTGTCGCCAGCATGAACGAGGCGCTGCCGTCGCTGGTGCCGCCGGGAACGAGCCCGGAAACAAGCAAGCTCTACAACAACATCGCCCTGGGCGCGTTTCTGGCCGGCGGGGCGTTGGGGGGCGTCGTCTTCGGAGCGCTTGGCGACCGGATCGGCCGGGCGCGGACGATGGTGATCACGATCCTGGTGTACTCGCTATTCACCTGCCTCACGGCCTTTGCCCAGACCTGGTGGCAGGTGGCAGTGCTGCGGTTTCTGGTTGCACTGGGCGTGGGCGGAGAATGGGCGGTGGCCAGCGCGATGGTGGCCGAGGTCTTTCCGCCGAAGGCCCGGGCCTGGTCCGGCGCGATCTTTCACGGGTCGAGCGTGCTAGGCACGTTTCTCGCAGTGGCCGCCGGGGCGTTCATCGTCAACGATCCGCGGCTGGGCTGGCGGTGGGCATTCGCCGTCGGCGCGCTGCCGGCGCTGCTCACGCTCTGGATTCGCTGGCAATTGAAGGAGCCGGACGCTTGGGTGGCGAATCGGTCGGCCGGTGCCAAGCCGCAAGCCGCGGGGCGAATTCGCGACCTGTTTGCTCCGGGACTATGGCAGCGAACGCTGCTGGGGTTCTTGCTGGCGGTGGTGGGGCTGGCGACGTT
>DASRJB010000791.1:0-2033 GCA_035649715.1 Pirellulaceae bacterium | reverse complement strand
CGATTCTGTCCTTAATGACGCGCATGTTGGGCGGAAGTGTAATCGCGGAAAACGGCTCGACCAATGGCAAAACGCCTTGCCAAGCCGCGACCAGTGGTCGCGGTACGTTGGTGTCGTTGGCGCATTGATCGGTGGAGCCGTAGACCGCGACCAAGGGTCGCGGCTTTGTGCCTACTTCACCATGCGGGCAGAGATCGCCGACGTGACCCAGCGGGGCAAGATGCTGGCGCCGAGCCACATCGTTTTGTACCACCAGCCGGGGACGATCAGGAACTTGCCGCGCACCAGGCCATTCAGACCGGCCCGGGCAACCTGCGGCGCGGTGAGCTCCGTGTTCCGCATGATCCAGCTCTTCTCGTGCCGCGAGACGTCGTGAAACTCCGTCCGCGTGAAGCCGGGGCAGAGCACGCTCACCATCACGCCGCGCCGCGACAATTCGTGCCGCAGCGCCTGCGACCACGAGATGACGTAGGCCTTCGCGCCCGAATAGACGGCGTACCGCGGAATCGGGGCCAGCGCCGCGAACGACGACACGTTGAGGATGTAGCCGTGCTTCCTGGCGGCCATCGCCTCGCCCAGCCGGCGCGAAAGGACGGTCACGGCCCGGATGTTGACTTGCAGCAGCGCCTCGATGTCGTCCCGCGGCTGCTCCACGAAGCTGCTGAAGTAGCCGAAGCCCGCGTTGTTGATCAGGACCGTCGGCGCCAGTTGCCTGGCCGCCAGCTCGTCGATCAGTTGATCCGCGCCGCCGGCCGTATTGAGGTCGTTCTCGATCACCGCGGCCTGCACGCCGTGCTGCGCGCTCAATTCGTCCGCCAGCGACTGCAGCCGGTCGCGCCGCCGCGCCGCCAGCACCAGGTCGATCTTCCGCGCGGCCAGCTGCCGGGCCAGCTCCGCGCCGATCCCGCTCGAAGCGCCCGTCACCAGAGCCAAGTCGCGTCCCGGTTGCATGTCGCGCCTGAAAATCCAAGGGTTAGCGGCCGCCCAAACGATACCAGATGCGGCGATTTTTGCCGCGGGCGAATCTACAATCCGCTTATGGCTACCGCCGCGCTGCGTCCGTCGGTCTCGCTGGTCCAACTGGTGCTGGTTGGGGCGGTCGTGCCCGCCGCCTTCGTCGCGGCGGATCTGTGGCTGGTGCAGCGCCTGAACGGAGGCCGCGAATCGAGCGAGGCGATAGCGGCCTTCGTCGTGCAAATCGGCGTGCTCGGCATGCTGTGCGCCAGGCTGCGGGGTCCGGACTGGCTGCGGTGGGTCATTTACGGCTGGGGCTTTGCCCTCATCGACGCGATCGAGTTGGCGTATATCGGCGTGGACCATTCGGGCAACACGGCGGTGCTCCTCTTGATTTCGCTGCTGGCCGCTCAGCTCGGGCTGGTCATCGTCTGGGGCGCGCTGGGCACGACGCCCGCGCGCGTCCGCTGGCCGGTGGCCGTCGTGCTCGGCGTCCTGGTCAGCACTCCGGTCATCGGGCAGGAGTTTCACTACAACGACGACCTCGGATTGCTCCTGCTGGCTCAGGCCGCCGCTCTGGTCGTGATCTGCGGCGTCTTGCGGCTGCAGGGGTTTCGGATCGCGCTGGTGGCGCGATCCGTTCAGGAAGCAAATCAGCCGGCGGTGACGCCGAAGGACCTGGCCCAGTCGCAGTTCGGCATCCGCGACGTGCTAATCTGGACGACGTCGCTGGCGATCGTGCTGGCCGTCGCCCGCATCCTGCAGTTGCTCTCGCCGGCCCGCATCGCGGCACTGTTCAGCCGGGAGTGGATCGTGCTGCCTGCGGCAGGGGTGCTGGTCGCGATCGCCCTGGTCGTCGCGCTGTGGGCGGCGCTGGGGGCCGGCCCGGCCTGGCTGCGGTGGCTGCTGCTGCTGGTCGTCGCGCTAGCCGGCGGTGTGGCCTTGGCTGTGATCAATTGGTTCGTCAACGGCGGTCCGGTTTGGTACGATCCGAACTTCCCTGGGCCGCGCCGCGAAAAGTGGAACTGGTCGATGCCATTTTTCCGGTTCCTCTATGACAACCATTGGGAAATGATCGA
>DASRJB010000790.1:0-6837 GCA_035649715.1 Pirellulaceae bacterium | reverse complement strand
GCCAAAGCGCCGCTGCCGCCCTACTATCCCGAGACGCCGGTCGTGCGCCGCGATGTCGCCAACTACTACGACAACCTCACCTTTACCGACAAGCTGATCGGGCAGGTGCTGAAGGAGTTCGACGACGACGGCCTGGCCGAGAGCACGGTCGTTTTCTTCTGGGGCGATCACGGCTGGGGCATGCCGCGGGGCAAGCGCTGGATTTACGACTCGGGCACGCACACGCCGCTGATCGTTCGCTGGCCGGGCAAGCTGCAGCCGGGGAGTGTGAACGACGAGCTGGTCGCATTTCTCGATTTCGCCCCGACGGTCCTCTCGCTGGCCGGCGTGCAAATTCCCAAGCACCTGCAGGGCCGTGCGTTTCTAGGCGAGCAGGCTGGACCAAAACGCGAGTACGTCTATGCGGCCCGCGACCGGATGGACGAAACGCTCGACATTATCCGCGGCGTCCGCGACAAGCGGTTCCACTACATCCGCAACTACCGGCCGGACCTGCCCTATGCCCAGAACATCGCCTACATGAACGAGATGCCGACCATGCAGGAGTGGCGGCGGCTGGCAGCGGCCGGTGAGCTCTCGGGCCCGCAGGCGATTTTCTTTCAGCCCCAAAAGCCGGTAGAAGAGCTGTACGACACGCAGGCGGATCCGCACGAGATTCACAATCTGGCCGAGGACGAGAAGTTCGCCGGCCAGCTAGCGCGCCTGCGGGCCGCACACGAGAAGTGGCGGGAGGAGACTGGCGACCTGGGCCTGATCCCCGAGGCCGAGCTGAACGAGCAGCGGCGGCCCGGCGGGAAGTGGTCGATGGCCGCCAATCCCGAGATCACGATCAACGGCGGAATGGCGACGATCCGCTGCGCGACCGAAGGGGCGTCGATCGCCTATCGCCACGGCGAATCGGGGCGGTGGCTGCTCTATTCCGCGCCCGTCGCTATCGCGAAAGGGCAAACGGTGCAAGCCCAGGCCTGCCGGTTGGGATTCCGCGACAGCCAGCAAGTCAGCGCGACGGCGGAATGAAGCCCGCAGCCTTAATCCGTCTCTTCCCAGTACATCTCCGGCGATTCCCACGTAAAGCGCCGCCGCTCGCGGCGGGCGATAAACTTGGGCTCGGGCGGCGTCGGCTCGGGCGGCGAGAAGACGATCGTCGCCGCCGGCTGCGGCGTTGAGATTCCGGCGGGCTGCGCCGGTGCCGGCCAGGCGTCCGCCGAGCCGCGATACGCCAGCACTTCAAATGTCTCCGGCTGCACAGCTACTGGAGGAGTCGGCGGCGAGACCGGCGGCTGAGGCAGCTCGGCCAGCGGCCACTGATCGGGCAGCTTGAACTCGATTGTCGGCTTCGGCCGCGGGGCTTCCGATGGCAGCTCGGCCAGGGGCCAATAGTCCGGCAGGTGCGCCTTGAGTTTCTTGCGCTTCTCGCGCTTGGGCTTAGCAGCCGGCTCGACCTTGGTTGGCAGCGGATAGACCGGATCGAAGAGCAGCTCTTCGGCGGCCATCGCCAGCAGGGGATTCGGATCGACGGTCGGCAGAATCCGCACCGGCTGCGGCTCGTCGGGAACCAGCGGCGGAGTCGGCGGGGGAAGTTCTAGGGCGAGCTTTCGCCGCTTGCGGACGCGCTGGCTGCCGTCGCGGCTGGGCAGCACCCGGACTTCGGCGGCGGCGTCCTCGAAGATATCGGTGATGTGCTCGTGGCAGGTGAACATGATCACCTGGTGCCCCTGGCGGGCGAAGTCGCAGAGCACGTCCGCGGCGCAGCGGACCCGTTCGGTGTCGAAATTCACGAGCACGTCGTCGAGCACCAAGGGCAGCATCGCGCCGCGGCGGGCGAACGAACCGGTCAGTGCTAACCGCAAGCCGATGAACACGGCTTCGCGCGTGCCGCGGCTGAGGACGTCCAGCGAGAGCGATTCGCCCTTGTCGGTCTCTACGAGCAGGCCGCGGCGGTCGAGCGGCATCCAGACTCGCGTGTAGTGCCCGCCGGTCAGCCGCCCGAGATACTGCGAGGCCTCGCGGAGCGTCTCCGGCTGGCGATCGGTCTCGTAACGCTTGCGGACGGCCTCCAGCAGCCGGCCGATGACGGTGAGAATCTTCCAGCGGCGGATGGCGTCGTTGATTTGCGCCTCGACGGTGCCCAGCTCCAGAACGCAGCGTGAAAGCTGTTTGTCGGCGGCCAGCGAGTGCATCTCCTGAGTACACGCCCCGCGGCGCTCGTGAATCTGGGCTAGCCGCGTGCGGATTTCGGCGAGCTGCGCCTGCCGCTGGTCCCAGCGGCCCTTGATGTCGCGGCCCTCGGCCTTGAAGACCGCGGCGACGGCGTCTTCGTCGTATTGACCGGCGAGCGTCGTCTGGATCCGCACCGTCAGCTCGGCCTGCTGCCGCCGCAGATCGACCACGCGGGCCCAGTCGGCCGCGGCCTGGCGAAAATTCTTCTCGCTCTCGACTCCGGCGAGCGTGAGCAGGGCGTGCCGCTGGCGGCTGGCCTTGCGGAGGATCGCCACGATCTTGTCGCGGTGCCGCGTGAGCCGGCGGAGCTTCTTCTCGACGTCGTCCCGCAGCGCCAGCGTCTCTTTTTCCTTGATCACCGCCTGGATCAGCTCGCGAATTCGCACGATCGGCTGATCGCTCGCGCACGGGTGCCGCACGTCGTCGAGGATTTGCTGGAGCCGGTTGTTGATGACGAGTAGCTCGCGCGTTCGCTGGTCCAGTTCGTCCTTGCGGGCGCCCAAGCGGCGGCGCAGCTCCAGCACCTGCTCGTTGTTCTTCACGACCTGCTTGACCTTCGGCGGGGCATAGTCTTCCGGCAGGCCGACGCTCCGCAGGGCGTTTCGCCAGCGGTGTTTGGCTTCTTTCACGGCCTCCTGCGCGCCGGCCAGTCGCCGCTGCGCGGCCTGGTGCCGCTGCTCGGCCATTTCCCGTTCGGTGCGCACCGGAATCAGCTTTTCCAGGTCCCGCAGCTCGATCTCGGCTTCGCGCAGCCGCGAGTCGAGCGAGCCGCTGGTGGCCGGCACTTCGGCGTCGAGCTCGTCCCGCTCGCGCTTGGCTTCGCCCAACTGTAGCCGCAACTGCTCCAGCTGGCGGAAGCTGTCGCTGACGTTTTCGTCCGAGTGCTTTTCGAGCAGCAGCTTGCCCAGCACGGTGCCGCCCGTGATCAGGCAGCCGAGCATCCAGTAGGGCCAGCCGCTGGCGACATAGCCGTATCCCCAGCCAACCGTGCCGATGAGGATCAGCATCACGCCGAGGGCGAAGAAGACGCCGACCAGGGCTGTGACCCGCAGCGGGGCGTCTTCGTAGCTTCCTAGTTCGCCGCTATCGACCTCCAGCTCGGCCCGGCGGCGGGTGAGCTGGTCCAGCCGCTCCTCGACTTGAATTCGCTTGCGGAGCAGCGAGACCTTGGTGCCCGCCTCCTGGATGGCCTGGTTCAGATCGGGCAAGTGCTTCGTGCGGCTGACCTGCTCGTACTGCTGCACGGCCGCGTCGAGGGCTCGCTTCGCCTCGTCGGCTTCCTGTTTGGCGGCATCGAGCTTTTCATTTTCCTCGCGGACGACCTGGCCCGGCCGCTTGAGCGTGCTCACGGTTTCGCGGGGCAGCTCGTCGAGCGTCGCGTGGCCGGAGGTGCGATAGCCGGTGACGGCGGCCTCGATGTCGCCGTCCAGCTTGGCGACTTCTTCCTTGAGCCTGGCGACCTGGTTCTCCAGGCCGAGAATCCACTGCGACTGGTCGTGCAGCGATTCGATCCGCCCCGCGTGGCTAAGGAGGACCTTGTTGATCTCCAGCGAGGCCAGATCCTCCTTGAGCTGGTTGCGGCGTGCGCCGAGCTTCTTCAGCCGCTTGCGGCCGGCGTTCAGCCGCTGGTTGATGCCGTCGAGCTTTTCGACCGAGCGTTCTGGCAGGGCGCGGACGTCCTTGAGGATGGCCTCCTGCCGCTGGATGTCGCTCCGCAGGTTCCACGGGCCTTGCACGTCGAGCGCCGCCCGCAGCACGTGCGACGCGGTTTCGATTTCCACGATCTGCTTGTCGAGCGTGGCGGCTTCGTCGATCAGGTTCGTCCGCGTCGTTGCCAGGTCGCTCCACCGCCGCGTCTGCCGCTGAAGCTCTTCGATCTGGCCGCGCAGCTTGTCCTTGCGGGCCAGGAGCTGCGGTATTTGTGACGGCTCGCTGTCGGCGGTCGCCAGCAATCGCTCGCGGGCCGCTTCGACGTCGCGAATCACATCGACGAGCGAGACGCGGTCCAGGCCGCTGGTGAGGCGGTAGAGATAGTCGGCGGCGGCGGTGTCGTCGAGCGAGCCCAGCTCCTGGATTTCCTTGAGGCCGACGGCAAAGACGTTGCTGTAGGTCGGCTCATCGACGCCGGCCAGGAGCGCATCGAGCTGCGCCGCGTCGCGCGGCTCCCCGCGGTCGTCGATGATTGCTACCAGCCCCTGGTCCTCCGGCAGGTCGCTCGGGCTGCTGCCGCGATGCACCGTGAACGAGCCGAATTCGTTGGCGATCCGCAGCTCCCCGCCGGGCTTACCGCCGTTGACCGGTGGCAAGTATTTGCGGCGGCGGTCGGGCGTAAAGCCGTAGAGCACGGCCCGAACGAATTGCATCAGGGTCGTTTTGCCCGCTTCGTTGGGCCCATAGACGACCGTCGCCTGGTCCGACAGCTCGTCGATCGCCAGGGCGTTCCAGACGCCGAAGCCGTCGATGTGGATGTTCTTGATTCGCACGTGGCCCTCCTTGGCGTAGCCCGCCACTCCGTGGCGGGCGGCCCGCGACGGAGTCGCGGCCTACGGTTCCCTGTCTCCCGCGCCGAGCAACTCCGCTCCCGTTAGCGCAGCGTCGTACAAAATGGTTCGGTGTTCTTCCTCGCTCCAACTCGTCAGCGCCGCCAGCGCGGATGTGCGGTGCTGCTGCGGAATGTGCTGCGCCAGATCGACGGCGGCAGGCTCGAGCGCGGCCAGCTCGCGCAAATTGCGGAGGAAATCGCCGAGCATCGACTCTTCGTCGAACCAGGCGTCGGGCAACTCGGGTGTGTCGATCTCGACCGCGTGCGTCCAGACGATCGGCTTGCCGGCCGAAAACTCGCGCCGCAGCCAGGCCTGCCATTCGGCAGCCAGGTCGCGCCGTGCGGCTGGCCCGGCCAGGTGCTCGCCGCCCTTGATCTTCCAGGTGACGATCTGCGGCCTCGATTCCGCCTCGGCCCGCAGCTGCTTTACGCGATCGGCCAACTGCTCGCGGACGGTCTCGAGCGTCGCGTCGGCTTCGACGGCGATCCGCTCGGTCTGCCAGCGGACGGCGTCGGTCGGCGTGAATTGCGAGCGGATCGTACGGTCGGCAGCGACGTGCACCAGCGTGCAGCCGTGCGGGCCGTTTTCCGCCGGGCAGCGGCCCTGGGGGCTGCCGGCGTAGTGAATCACCCGGCGCGCCGAGCCAAAGGTCTGCCGCTGCGGCTGCCCGCCGAGGGCCCAGTAATCGACCATCTGGTCAGCCAGCCGTTCGGCCTCGGCCTGGCCGTAGGCCACGACGATGGTCGGCAGGCCGTCGGCGTCGGACTTGAAGTCGCCGACTTGGACGCTGGCCGTTCCGTGCCAGCTGCGGCCGACGATGTTGGCCGCCGGCCGGTCGCCGCGGAAATGAGAGAGCTCCTCGGGCGCCAGGGCCGGAAACACCTGCACGCCGCCAGGCAGCCGGGCGGCGGCGGGCCAGTCCTGCGGCGAGTCAAGCCGCCCACCGGACCAATAGGTTGCGATGCCGTGCGCATCGAGCCGTTCGAAGTTTTCGAGCAGGAGCGCAATCGCCCGCGGGCTCGGCCGCGCCAGGTCGACCAGGTCCCCAGTCAAAACGACGAAATCGACGCGCTCCTCCAGGGCCGCATCGAACACCTTCTGCGCCGCCAGGTACGGCGCATCGATCAGCAGATCGCCCAGCGGCTCCGGAGGCTCGGCAAAGCCAAACAGCGGCTGATCCAGGGCAAAGCCACCGGCATGGAGAAAACGAAAATGCGGTTGCGACATGAGCGCCACCTCCCTGTGGCCCGGCGTCTCTGGCAGCGCCTGGCGGGCTGCGAAAGACGCCCGTGACCGGGTAATGTAGCGGAAGGAGGCGGCAGCGGGAATTTCAGATTTCAGATTTAGGATTTCAGATTTTGCTGCACCTGGGGTGAGATCTGAAAACTGAAATAGCTGCTAGCATCAAATCTTGAATCTGAAATCTGAAATGAATCGCGACTTCACCCAACTCACCTGGTCGCCGCAGCTTGAAGAGGATGTGCGTCGTTTGACGCGGCTGGCGGTTTTTGAAGACTTGGACCGCGGTCAGGATTGGACGACGATTTGCCTGGTCACCGACGAGGCCCGCGCCGCGGCCAACGTCGTGGCTCGGCAAGCCGGAGTGATCGCGGGGCTGCCCGCGATCGGCGTCATGCTGGATGAAATGGACATCGCCGCCGACTATCAGCCCAAGCTTTCCGACGGCGACAGCGCCAGCGCAGGCACGCTCGTCGCGACGCTGGCTGGCTCGGCCCGCGACCTGTTGACTAGCGAACGGACGATTCTCAACCTGCTCGGCCGCCTGTCGGGCATCGCCACGCTCAGTCGGCAGTTCGTCCAGGCGATCGCCGGCACGGAAGCCCGCCTGTACGACACGCGAAAAACAATCCCCGGCTGGCGCAGGCTCGAAAAATACGCCGTCCGCTGCGGCGGCGGCCACAACCACCGCACGGGCCTCTTCGACGCGATCCTCATTAAGGACAACCACCTCGCGCTGGGTCACAACGAACACGGTGCAGCTGCCTACACGCCCGCCGAGGCCGTCCGCAAGGCCAGGGCCTTTCTGGCACAGCAGTCGGCCGGCGAAGCGCCG
>DASRJB010000789.1:0-13129 GCA_035649715.1 Pirellulaceae bacterium | reverse complement strand
GTATTCGCGGGTGGAACTGGCGGGCGGGCCGAGGCAGCGCCCATGCGCTCGGCCAACTGGGCAGCGTACAGGCTTTTGGGTTCGACGAACTCGTTGAGCGAGCGCCAATGTCCGTCGCCGACAAACTCGCCCCAGCAGCCGATGGCCCAGTTTTGCGCGGTGGGCGGCATCCGGCAGGTGACGAGCGGCGCGGTGCATTGCCAGAGGACGCAGTTTGCTGCCGCCCAGCCCGCTCCTTGCGCGGCCGTCTCGCGATTGGTCAGCGCCAGCCCGCCGCCATCCATGACGACGTTGTCGTAAAGCACGCCGCTGGCCCAGCTTTCGATCGGGCCGCTGTATTGGTGGGCTTGGTCGGCCGTGCACTCGACAAAGGCGTTGGGGCCGGCCGCCAGATAGCCGACGGAAAAATCGTGCCGGCCCTGCTCAGCGCGGCAGCGGCGGAAGAGCGTCTGCTGGCCGCTGGTGAAAAACGTGTGCCGGCGGTAGCCGCCCAGCTCCGAGACCGGCGCGAGCGACGTGCAGTCCTCGACCGTGATTTGCTTGCAGCTCTCCCACACGGCGACCGCCGAGCCGGCGAAATGGACTGCCGTGACGTTTCGCACCCAGGCGTCCTGCACATTCTCCAGCCCGATCGCGCCCCAGGCGTGTTCTTCGTCCAGCGGGTTCGCCGGATCGAAGGCCGATTCGCAGCGAAGATTTTCGACGCCGGACTGGCGAATGCGGCCCGGCCAGTCGTAACTGGCGACGGTTCCAGCGCCGGTTGCTGCATCGAGCGCGGTCGTCAACGGCGCGTCAAGCGTGATTGCTTCGCCGTCGATCTTGGTGATTACGCGGTCCCAGCGGACGTCCATTTTCCCGGGCTGCCAGTCGAGCCAGGAGCCGACGTCGCGCGACGGAAAACGGTTCATTCCCACGGCCGCGATCCACTCCCGCGGGCTGGGATGAGTGACGAGCACAGTGTTGCCGACTTGCAATCCGTCGGTACTCTTCAAACGCAGCGTGCAGGCGCCGACGGGAACGTACTCATCGGCCACGGCGTGAACGGCTGGCGAAATCCGCCGATCGGACTTACCGGCGACGCGGATCAGGGTCCGCCGATCGGTTCCCGTCGCCAGCAGCGTCGTTCCCCCGCCTTCCGCACCTTGTCCGCGCAGAACGACGCCGCTGGCTGCAATCCGCAGTTGGCCGGCGATCGAGTGCCTGCCGGCCAGGAGCTGCACTGCGCCGCGCAGGCCCTGCTGATCGGCGGGAAGGCGCGAGACATAGTCGATCGCGGCCTGAATGCGGCTGGTGGCGTCGCCAACCTTGGGTGGAACAGTGACACGTGTCGGAACATTGGGAATTGCAGCGCCGCCCCCGCCATAGCCACAGTGCGAGAAGTCCGGGATGCGATTGCCGCGGGCGTCGGCATCATAGACGAGCTTGCCGGCCCGGTCGGGATAGACGAATCGCGCCGAGGGATCGGCCGCCGCGAGCTGCATGGCCGCGGTGGTGGCGAGGATCGAGCTGGCCAGCAGCCGACGGATCATCGCGACCTCGGAGCAGCTTGGAGGGCGCTGCGATTGTTTTCCGGCCGGGTGTAATCCACCAGTTCCCGAGGGTCGGTGCCGTTCAGGAATTCTTCGATGTTCGTATAGCCGTCGCGATCGCCGTCGAGCGCGCTGTCGGCTGCGTCGGACGGATTGAGGCCATGCGATTTCTCCCAGATATCGGGCAATCCATCGCGGTCGCCGTCGCGGGGAGTCTCCGCCGCCTTGTACTCGGGCCAGCCGCCGACGTCGGCCGGGGTCTGCAGGATGCCGACGCCGAAGGCGGGTTTTCCGGTGCGGACGGATTCCAGGACCCGCTCATCGACCGGATCGCGCCGCGGCAGCGAAGCGCCGGCGTGGGCGAGGACCAGCTCGTATGCTTCCTGGGCGGAGTGCGTCGTGACGCTGGCCGCGGGGAAGGCCTCGCGCGAGCGGACCGCGGCCTCGGTTCCAGCCGGAATAATCTCGTCGCGGTCGCGGTGGGCCGCGTCGTACTGCACGCCGCCGGCCCAATTGTCGGCCGTCACGGCCGCGTTCCCCTCGACGACGTTGCCCTCGACGAACCACTTGCCAAAACCGGGAAACTGATCACGGGAGTTGCGGGCCT
This sequence comes from Pirellulaceae bacterium, assembly GCA_035649715.1. Taxonomy (GTDB): domain Bacteria; phylum Planctomycetota; class Planctomycetia; order Pirellulales; family Pirellulaceae; genus CAYLLN01. The sequence goes on along the minus strand of DASRJB010000789.1, from coordinate 10,993 downwards.
GGGCCTTGCAGATGCGGTAGCGCAGCTCGCCTTCGGTGGCCGGCCCCGGCTTGTAGTAATTGGCGATCACATTGACCCGCGAACTGCCGTCGCCGCCGTCCATCGTGCGATGGATCCAGTTGAAGATCACGTTGTTGCGATAGTCGAATCCGCCGCCCATGCCGATGCTCGGATTGCGGCCCGTGTTGCAGGCGAACAGATTATGGTGGAATGAGCTGTTCTTTCCGCCCCACGTGCCGCCGAAGGCGTGGTTGTTCAGGTTCAGGGCCTCGCTCGAAATCGACCACTGGATCGTGAGGTTTTCGACGGGGCCTTTCCGCTGTCCGCCGCCGGGCAGCGGCGACATGTGGCGATACAGCGAAAGGTTCTCGTCGAGGCCCCAGCTGGCCGAGACGTGGTCGATGATCACGTTGCCCGCTGGGTTGCCGCCCAGCGCGTCGTCGCGACGCTGCAGGTTGCCGCGGCGGAACCGTAGATAGCGGATAACCACATCGTGCGTGTTGATTGCGGTCGATTCACCGCGAATGCACACTCCGTCGCCCGGAGCGGTCTGGCCAGCGAGCGTGACAAAGGGCTCGCTAATCTCCAGCGGCGAAGCGAGCGTGATGATTCCGGCCACACCGAAGACGATGATCCGCGGCCCGCGCGTGGCCAGCGCCTCGCGGAGCGTGCCTGGGCCACTGTCTTCCAGGCTCGAAACCACGAGCACCTGGCCGCCGCGCCCGCCCGGCGTCCAGGCGCCAGCGCCTTCGGCTCCGGGAAAGGCGGGAACAGCCGCCTTCGCCCACGGCGCGGGCTCGTCCGCCCAACTTCGCGCGGCACAATGAATTAGGAGTAGCAGCAGCGACACCAGGCTCAGCCGCAAGGCGATGGGACGGTACATGAGTCGGGTGGGAAAAAACTAAGAGAAATCGAGCCCCAACGCCTTGAGATTCTACTGAGATTCCAGTAAGATTCAAGGGCCAGTTCAGGGATTCCGAACCCTTGCCGAGATTTTCAATGCCTGCCGACGTTGTCGCGGCTGTATCACCCCGCGAGCTGCTGAAGGACCGGGCCTACGAAGCCCTCAAAGAGCGGATTCTCAGCAGCGAGTTTCCGCCCGGGTCGTTCCTCGCCGAGCGGCAGCTCGCCGAGCAGCTCGGCATGAGCAAGACGCCGGTCAAGGCAGCGCTGGAGCGGCTGCAGTTCGAGGGGCTGATCGCCATATCGCCGCAGCAAGGCATCGTCGTCCGCGACCTGGCGATTCAGGAGATCGCCGACCAGTACGAGATTCGCGTTGCACTGGAGACCTTTATTCTGCGGTCGTTGGCGGGCAAGCTCACGCCGGAGCAGATCGCACGGGTCCGCGGCAACCTCGAAGCGCAGCGGCAGATTCAGGGCACGGGCGACGTTGCGCGCGGCGTCGAGCTGGACGCCGAGTTTCACATGCAGTTCGCCGAATTCTTCAGCAATCGCGAAATCCTGCGGGTGATGCGGCAGCTGCGCGACAAGGTGCAGCGGGTCATCACCCGCGTCTTCCGGCTGAATCCCGGGCGGATCGACACGAGCTTCGGCGAGCACCTGGCGATTGCCGAAGCGACGATCGCGGGCGACGGCGCGAGCGCCGCGCAGCTGCTCGAAGCGCATCTCGACCGCGGCCGCCGACTCATCCTCTCGCCGCGCGCGGCTTAGCGGCCGTTGAACGCCCACGCGCGGCAGGCCACAATGGCAACTTCGCCGGCTGGCAATTTCTGCGAGGGTGGACTATGTCCCGCACGATTTCGTATCTGGTGGTGTTGGCTCTCCTTTTGATCGGTGCGCCGGCAAGCGCAGTGGATGAGCCGCGGCTGCAGCTGGCGAAGGGCCAGCACGTCGCACTGATTGGCAACACGCTAGCCGAGCGGATGCAGTATTTCGGCAACTTTGAGACGAACCTGCACGCGCGATTTCCCGAGTTGGAGCTGATCGTTCGGAATCTCGGCTGGTCGGCCGACGAGGTCGCCCTGCGGCCCCGGTCGCAGGCGTTTCAGGACCACGGCCACACGCTGTTTGACCACAAGGCCGACGTGATTCTGGCGTTCTTCGGCTTCAACGAGTCGTTTGGCGGCGAGCAGGGGTTGCCGAAATTCGAGGCCGACTTGGACAAGTTCGTCGCCGAGATCCTGGCCACGAATTACAACGGCACGAGCCCGCCGCAGCTCGCGCTCATCAGTCCGATCGCCCACGAGAACATCCACCGCCGCGGCTATCCCGATGGCACGGCGAACAACAAGAACATCGCCTTATACACCGCGGTGATGAAGAAGGTCGCGGCGAAACACAAGGTTCCGTTCGTCGATTTGTTTCAGCCGTCGCAAGAGCTGTTTATCGGCTCCAAAGAGGCACTAACGATCAACGGCATCCATCTGGCCGAGAACGGCGACGCCTTCATCGCTGAGATTCTCGACAAGGCCCTGTTCGGCCCGCGGCCGGCGGCGAGGGTCGATCTGTCGAAGCTGCGGGCTGCCGTCAACGAAAAGAACCAGCAGTTCTTCTACGACCACCGCGCGGTCAACGGCTTCTATATCTATGGCGGCCGCAAGAACCCGTTCGGCGTGGTCAATTTCCCGGTCGAGTTCGCCAAGCTGCGGATGATGATCGACGTCCGCGACCGGCGAATCTGGGACATCGCCCAGGGGAAGAAAGTGCCGGAGACAATCGACGACAGCTCGACCGGCGAAAACGCGCGGATCGAAACGAACTACAAGAACATCGTCTCCATCAACCCGCCCGAAGAGGCCCAGCAGAAGTTTACGCTGCCCGAGGGCTACGCGGTCAACCTGTTCGCTTCGGAGCGCGAGTTCCCCGATCTGCAAAAGCCGGTGGCCTTCGCCTTCGACGCCAAGGGCCGATTGTGGGTCTGCACGATGCCCAGCTACCCGCAGTACCTGCCGGGCAGCCCGCCCAACGACAAGGTGCTGATCCTGGAAGACACCAACGGCGACGGCCGGGCCGACAAGCAGACAGTCTTCGCCGACAAGCTCTACCTGCCGGCCGGTATCGAGTTCTGGGGCGGCGGCATCATCATCGCCCAGCAGCCGAACGTCATGTTTCTGAAAGACACCAACGGCGACGACCAGGCCGACGTCCGCGAGCTGATCCTGCACGGCTTCGACTCGGCCGACTCGCACCACGCGATTAGCGCGTTCGCGCTCGATCCCGGCGGGGCGCTCTATTTCGAAGAAGGGACATTTCACCACTCGCAGATCGAGACGCCCTATGGCCCGGAGCGCTGCGCCAACGCCGGCGTCTTCCGCTACGAGCCGCGGACCGGCAAGCTCGACGTGTTCGTCTCCTACGGCTTCGCCAACCCCTGGGGGCACATCTTCGACAGCTGGGGGCAGAACTTCGTCGCCGACGCCTCGCCGGGCTTCAACTATTTTGGGGCGGCCTTCTCCGGCGACGTCGATTACCCGCACAAGCACGGCGCGCTGAAAACGTTCCTCACGAAGCAGTGGCGGCCGACCTGCGGCTGCGACCTGGTCACCAGTCGCAACTTTCCGCCCGAGGCCCAAGGCAATTACCTGCTGAATAACTGCATCGGGTTTCAGGGCGTGCTGCAATACAAGATGAAGGACGAGGGCTCGGGCTTCGCCGCCGACCCGGTCGATCCGTTGCTGCAGTCGAGCGATCCAAGCTTCCGGCCGGTCGATATCGAGTTCGCCCCCGACGGGTCGCTGTTTGTCGCCGACTGGTACAACCCCCTGATCGGCCACATGCAGCACTCGATCCGCGATCCCAACCGCGACCACGCCCACGGCCGCATCTGGCGCGTGCACTACACGAAGCTGCCGCTGGTCATGCCGCCGAAAATCGCTGGGCAGCCGATCGCGGTCCTGCTCGACCTGCTCAAGACCGAGCCGGAAGCGCGGACGCACGAGCGGGTGCGGAGCGAACTGTGGAACCGGCCCACGGACCAGGTCATCGGCGAAGCGGGACGCTGGCTGGCTGCCCTGCCGAAAAACGATCCGCTGTACGAGCACCACAAGCTGGAGGCGCTCTGGCTGCACCAGGCTCACGACGCCATCAACGAGCCGCTCCTCAAGGAGGTGCTCCGCTCGCCCGATTACCGGGCCCGGGCCGCGGCGACGCGGGTGCTGGGCTACTGGCGCGACCGCGTGGAGAAGCCGCTCGACTTGCTCCGCGCGCAGGTGGCCGACGAGCATCCCCGCGTGCGTCTGGAGGCCGTCCGCGCTCTGAGCTTCTTCAACTTGCAGGCCGCGATCGACGTGGCGGTCGAGGCGCTGCTCTACGACCAGGACGACTATCTCAAGTACACATTCAACGAGACGATGAAGACGCTCGAGCGCCGCGTCAAAGGCGCGACCAGCCTGCCCCACGAAGGCACCGAATGGGACAAGCGCAACGCCGAGGGCTACAAGGTCCCGCCGGAGGGGGCGAAGGGAAAGGCGAAAGCGAACAACGGGAAAGAATAGCGACGTTGCCGATCGTTGTTCGCACTGATTCGTGTTGATTGCCGCTGCTCATGGCGTACGACATCGTCATTACGGAAGATGCCGAACGCCAACTGCGCGGTTTCCCGGCTCGGCAATGTCGTTTTGTTGAGGACGCAATTCTCGCCAGGCTGGTCCACGAGCCGACAAAGATCTCACAGGCGATCAAACGCCTGCGACCCAATCCGTTTGCCGAGTACGAGCTGCGCGTCAGCGACATCCGCGTGTTGTATAATGTTGAGGATGATAAAGTTGTCTTGCTTTTGATCGGGCGCAAGGTGGGCAACAAGCTGGTTGTTGAGGGTCAGGAATTCCATGGACATAAAGACGATCCCCCTCAGCCGCCTGGAAGCGGATCCTCGCCAGACGCTGAATGACTGCGCCGACTCGGGACTGCCCGTTTTGGTCGAGTTGCCCGACCATCGACTGGTCGCCCTGCAGCCTCTCTCGCCCACGGACAACGAGTCGCTGATCGACGAGTTGATTGCGAGCGACCCAGCGTTTCAAGCGTTAGTGGCTAAGTCGAAATCCGGCGCCCGAAGGCCTTTTGTCCGCTCCACGGACGGCTAATGGTTGAGGTCGTCAGTTTTGCCGATCGCCCTCTCATGCGCTGCAATATCCTCGCGGCCCTATTGACGGGCTTCGCGCTGGTTCTGGCTTTGGCAGGTCGGGGCTCCGCCCAGGGCGCTGCCGGGGCCATGGTGCGGCTGCTGGAGAGCGGGCGGGTGCCGCCCGAGCGACAGGCGACGATCATCGAAATGATCTGCTCGCGGGGCGAGGCGGGCGATCTGGCGGTCATCTTCAAACTGCTTGCGAAGCCGGACGGAATGCCGCCGGCTTTGAAGCGCAAGGTCGTGGAGCTGCTGACCGAGGCGGCGCTCTCGCGGCAGGTGAAACCGAGCGGCGACCTGTCGGCGCTGACGAAGCTGATCGACGGCGAGGCAGCCGCCCAAGACCGGCGGATGCAGCTGGCGGCAATCAAGCTCGCCGCCGCGTGGAAACTGAAGGAGGCGGCGGCGACACTCGAGCGCCTCGCTACGGACGGAAACGCTCAGGAGAGCCTCCAACAAGCGGCAATTGAAGGGCTCGTCGCGGTGGGCGGCGCGGAGAGCCGCTTGACGATCGAGAAACTGGCCGCCGGCGGCAAGTCGACTCGCGTGCGAATCGCCGCGGCAGCGGCGCTGGCCAAATTGGACGCCGGCGCGGCGGCGAAGGCCGCGGCAGACGTGCTGGCGAAAGTCGGCCCGCAGGACGACGTCGGCCCGCTGCTCGATTCGCTGCTGAGCCGGAACGATGGTGCGGAACGACTGGCAGAGGCGCTCGCGACCCAGCCGCCGCCGGCGGACGCCGCCAAGATCGCCCTCCGCTACATGTATTCGGTCGGCCGCAGCGACCCGGGGCTTTCCGATGTGCTCAGCAAGGCCGCGGGCATCGCGCTGGATGCTCCGCCGCCGCCGCCAGAGGAAGCGGCGAAAATCGCAGCGCAAGTCGCGGCCAAGGGCGACGCCGCTCGCGGCGAAAAAGTCTTCCGGAGGGCCGACCTGAGCTGCATGAAATGCCACGCAGTCTCCCAGGCGGGCGGGACTGTCGGCCCCGACCTCAGCTCCGTGGGTTCGATCTCGCCCGTCGATTACATCGTCAACTCGATCCTCAACCCGACGCTCGCAGTGAAAGAGCAGTTCGTCACCCGCCGTATCCTCACGCTCGATGGCGAGGTCATCACCGGCATTCAGGTCGACCGGGACGAGCAGAAGCTCCGCCTGCGCGACGCGGCGGGCAAAGTCGTCACGATCCCAGTCGCCAGCATCGACCAGGAAGGCGAGGGCAAGTCGCTGATGCCGCAGGGGCTGACCAAATTCCTCACGCAGCAGGAGTTCCTCGACCTGGCGAAGTTCATCTCCGAGCTTGGCAAGCCTGGGCCCTACGCCATTCGTAAGACGCCCAGCATCCAGCGGTGGCGGGTGCTGAAGAATCCCGGGCCGGAACTGACCGGCGAAGTTCCGAATGTCGAAATCCTTCGCGAGCAGGTGCTCGATGCGGCACCCGAAGCGTGGACCACCGCCTATGGAACAGTCGGCGGCGAGTTGCCGCTGGCCGAGCTCGCTCCGCAGCGGCCGGCGGTCGTTTATCTGCAGGGCGAGATCGAAGTCAGTCAGGCCGGCGCGATCGCTTGTGAAGTTTCCAGCGATCAGGGCCTGCAAGTTTGGCTCGACGCCGAGCCCTTCGAGTCCACCAGGCGCATCGAGCGCGCGTTAGCCGCCGGGAAGCACACGCTGACGTTCCGCGTCCAAGTGGGCTCGCAGCCCGAGCCGACGCTCAAAGTCGAATTGACAAAGCCCGCCGGCTCAACAGCACAGTTTGTCGTCATCAACGGGATGTAGGCGCACGTTCCAGGTTCAAAGTTCATAGTTGTTTGGCTTCAAACCTTGAACTGTGAACTGGCTCCGGCAACGGCCGCAAGGCCAAGAGGCCCAGGGAGATCAACAGCGCGAGCACGATCACCGTCCGCCAGCGGTCGCTCGGCGGAGCCGCCTCAAGCGAATTGGGCGCTATTGCCGAAACCTCGCGCGCTCCGCTGCCGGCCGCGGCCAGCAGCGCGGCCGACGAGATCGCAGCCACCACCAGGAGCACGGGCGGCACGGTCCACAGCCCAGCCAAGAGCACCCGCGAGCCGTGTCCCTGCCAGAGCAAGAGCGCCGCGAAGCTGGCGACGAGCAGCTCCGAAAGCGCCAGCGTCATCAGCCTTCTCAGGTGCCCGTGCAGTTCCGCCGGCCGCCTGGCGACAAGCCGCCAGTGCAGCCAGGCCGTCGAGAGCAGCCAGGCCGTGGCGGCTACCAGAGCAGCAATTGAATAGGGCCATAATCCGGCCGCGGCGGGCCCACCGAGCGCGGCGCCCCAGTTCACCTGCACCGCCCCGGCTCCGGCCAGCGCCAGGATGGCGACGATCCAGTGCGCCGGCGGCCCGCGCCGCGGCAGTGCTTCGTTGGGAGAGTCGGACATGAATCGCATCCGCGGAAAACAGCGAGCGGTTAGAATAGCAGACGCCAGCCGGCGAGGCCTCATGAGCGAAAGACCAAAGAACCTAAGAACTAAATTGGCCATCGCCGCGTTGCTGGTCGCTGTTGTACCGCTCACTGCGGCGCTGTCGCCGGCTCAGTTGCCGAAGGCGCCAGCCAGACCCTCACCACACGGGAGAGGGAGTGACGAACTCGCACCGCGGGTCGATGAGGGCAAAGTCGCGGCGGCCGGAATTCGCCGCCTCGCGGGCCGGCACGTCACCCTCTATACGGACCTGCCGGCGGCCGCTGAGCTCGACGATATGCCGGCCGTCTTCGACGCAGCCGTCCCGCTGTGGGCCGACTACTTCGCCGTGCCGGCAGGCAAGCTCTCGGGCTGGAAATTGGTCGGTTGCGTGATGCAGAACAAGGACCGCTTCGCCGGCGCGGGCCTCTTTCCGGATAACCTCCCCGATTTCCAGCACGGCTATTCGCAAGACTCGCAGTTCTGGCTCTACGAGCAGCCCAGCGCGTATTACCGGCGGCACCTGATGCTGCACGAAGGGACGCACTGCTTCATGCAGCGCTGGCTCGCCGGCGCGGGGCCGCCCTGGTACATGGAGGGCATCGCCGAATTGCTCGGCACGCACCGCTGGGCCGGCGGCAAGCTGACGCTGGGCGTCATGCCCGCGACCAAGGAAGAGCTGCCGTACTGGGGCCGCGTGAAGATCCTCAAAGAGGAGCTGGCCGCCGGCAAGGCCCTCACGCTGCCGCAGATCATGCAGTACGACAGCCGGGCGCACTTGCGGCAGGAGCCCTACGGCTGGTGCTGGGCCGCGGCGGCGTTCCTCGACGGCCACCCGCTCACGCAGGCCCCGTTCCGCGAGCTGAAGTCGCAGACCGCCGACCGCTCGTCCGCCTTCTCGCAGCGGCTGGCCGAGCGGCTCAAGCCACAGTGGCCGGCGATCAGCCAGGATTGGACGCTGTTCGTGCAGGAGTGCGACTACGGCTACGACTTCGCCCGGGCGGCCGTCGTGCACAAGGCCGCGCAGCCCATTGCGCCGGCGGGTGCGGCGATGGCCGTCGATGCCGCGCGGGGCTGGCAAGCCGCCGGCGTCGCGCTGGAAGCGGGCAAACGCTACGCAATCTCCGCCAGCGGGAGATTCGAGGTGGCCCGGCAGCCGCGGCCGTGGCCCTGCGAGGCGGGCGGCGTGACGATCCGCTATCATGCGGGCCGCCCGCTGGGGATGCTGCTGGCGTCGGTCGATCTGGACGAGTTCACGCCCATCGGAACGAGCGCGGCGCTGACGCCCAAGCACAGCGGGCCGCTGTATTTCAAGATCAACGAAGCCAGCGGCGGGCTGGCCGACAACAGCGGGTCGCTGACTGTCGTCGTCAAGCCGCTGCCGTAGCCGCATGCCCGACGCACCCATTCCCGCCGACGTGATCCCGCCGGGCGACCTGCCGCCGCTGCGCGAGCGCGACCTGCCGCCGCCGATTCCGCTGCGGCAGATGATCGGCCCGAGCATCATCCTGGCCGGCCTCGCGCTGGGGAGCGGCGAGTACGTGCTCTGGCCGTACATCACGTTCCAGAGCCGGTTCGTCTTCTTCTGGGCCTGCCTGCTGGCGGTCGTGATGCAGTATTTCCTGAACCTGGAGATCATGCGCTGGACGCTGGCCACCGGCGAAAGCGCGATGACCGGCATCATCCGCCTCTCGCGGCACCTGGCGGGGGTCTTCCTGGTGCTGAATATCGTTCCCTGGATGTTGCCCGCCTGGGCCACCGGCGCGGCGCAGCTCGTGGGCTGGCTGATCCAGGAGCCGGCGCTCGACGCGGCCGGCAACATCGTGCCCGGCCCGTACGACACCTGGCTGGCGCTGGCCGGCATCCTCGTCTGCGGCGTCATCCTCACCGCCGGGCCCGTGGTCTATGAAACCGTCGAGCGGGTCCAGTTCGTGCTCGTCATGCTGATCATCGTGCTCGTCGTCGGCCTCGCGGCGTGGCTGATCGTCGGCCGTCCCGACGCGCTACTCGCGCAGGCCCGCTCGACGCTCACGCTCGGGTATCCAAAATTCCTGCCGCCGCTGGGGGCCGAGCTGACGCCGATCGTGCTCCTCGGGGCGCTGGCCTTCGCCGGCGCGGGCGGCACGATGAACCTCTGCCAGAGCAACTACATCCGCGACAAGGGCTATGCGATGGGCAGCCACGTCGGCCGCATCACCAGCCCGATCACCGGCAAGCCCGAGCCGATCACCGAGGTCGGCTATCACTTTCCCCACACGGCCGAGAACCTCCGCCGCTGGGCCGCCTGGTGGCGCGGGGCCTGCTGGGAGCACTTCTACAGCTTCCTGCTCACCTGCCTGGTCTGCCTCGTGCTGCTCACGCTGATCAGCTACATCTGCTTCTACGACGCATCCGGCCAGCGCCTGCCCGGCGCCGAGCGCTACAAGGGCATGGCCTTCGTCTGGGGCGAGGCCCAGCGGCTGGTCACGCTCATCGGCCCGCTCGCCAGGTGGCTGTTTCTGATCATGGGCGTCGCCATTCTTTTCACCACCGAGTTCGGAGTGCTCGACGCCGCCAGCCGCATCTCGACCGACATCGTCAAGGTCGCCTGGCTTCGCGACAACCCGCGGTGGAGCGAAGGCCGGCTGTACTACCTGTTCCTGTGGGCCGAGATCGCGCTGGCCTGCACCATCCTGCTGCTCGACCACTATCAAATCAAACGAGTCGGCGCATTTGCCCTCTTCGAGTTTTCCTCGGCCATGAACGGCGGCGTGATGTTCCTCTATTCGCTGGCCCTGGTCGTCATGAACCGTTGGCGGCTGCCGGCGGCGATCCGCATTTCCAGCTGGCGGCTGGCGTTCCTGCTGCTCACCGCCGCATTTTTCGGCTTTTTCTCCGTTTGGGCCGCCTACGAAGCCGTGATGAAGCTTGCCGGCTGAGCGGCCGAAGCATCTTGCTGGCCCCGATCAGCCGCCTGAGGTAAAATCGCGGATCGCTTTCATAGGGGTCTTGAGGTGGACGCATGAGCCAGGCTTTCGACGCCTACCAGGCATGGTTGGGCATTCCACCGGCCGAGCAGCCGCCCAACCACTACCGCTTACTGGGCGTCAGGCTCTTTGAGGCGAACCTGGAGGCGATCTCGATCTCCGCCGAGCAGGTGCGGGCCCGCCTGGCCGCTTTTCGCCATGGACCCGAGCAACTGGTCGCCGACCGCCTGATCGCCGATGTCACGGCGGCGCGGGAGGTCCTGCTCAACGCGGCGCAGAAGGCCCACTACGACGGCATTCTGCGTGCCCAACTTGCCGCGCGGCCGGCCGACACGTGGCCGCCGGGAATGACCCGGCCTGCTGCGATCGCGCAAGCGGCAGCGCCCGCGCCGCGGCCGTCCGATTCGCGCCCGCTTCAACCGGTGGTCGTGCCCAACGCGCAGGCGATTGTTGACCCCTTGGAGAACATGCCGCAAGCGACGCCGGTGAATTCCCAGCGCCCGCTCCGCGTGGCCCAGCCGCTGGCCGTTGCTC
>DASRJB010000788.1:0-4121 GCA_035649715.1 Pirellulaceae bacterium | reverse complement strand
ACATCTTCCCGGAGCTGAAGGCCGGCGGCCCGGAGTCGGCAGCCGCAGTGCCGCTGCCGCAGGATTTGCCGGCCGCGGAAGAACCAGGCGACGAAGACGAGTTCGACGAGGACGATCCCAACGACGAAGAGCAGGATGACGACGACTTGGGCGACGCGACATTCGCGGTAGAGGCGCCCGTGCTCAAGGAGAAGCGCGTCAAGGTCGGCGAGAAGGTCTGTGCGATCGGCATTTACAGCCAGCCGCGGGGCGGGTTGACTCCGGGCGGCATGGGACTCGACAAGTTCATCAAGCTGGTCCGCGGCAACATCGACATCGTGGAGAAGAAAGCCCGCGGCGCGGTCTTCGGCAATCTGATCGGCGGCATCGTCGTGCTGATCCTGGTGAACGCCGCAACCTACGGCGTGCTGATGGCCAACCGGCATCACCCGGCGGCGGTCAGCGAGCGGCAGCGGGACGCAGTCCAGGCGATCAGCAAGGACGACGCGGCGCGGCTGGATAAGCTCCTCGCGCGCGGGATGGACGTCAACGCGCTGGAATCGGGCCGCACGCTGCTGCACAACACCGACGACGCAGCTTGCGCCCGCGTGCTGCTGGCCCGCGGGGCGAATCTCGAGGCTCGATCGGACGAAGGGCTGACGCCGCTGATGGAAGCCGCCCGCCGCGGCCACCTGGCCGTGGCTCAAGTCCTGCTGGAGGCCAAGGTCGACGTCAACGCCATCAACAAGGAGCATCCGATGACGGCGCTCGACTACGCCGTCCGCGCCGGCCAGGCCGATGTGGAGGCGCTGCTCCGCCAGGCCGGCGGCAAACCGGCTCCGATGGCCGAACAGCCCTAGCAGTTACTCGTCCGCCAGCGAAAAGCGAATCTCGCCCGTGCCGAGCGGCTCCTTGGATTCGCGATCGAGATAGTTGTCGAGCAGAAACTTCAGGCGGCATTGCTGGCCGGATGTCAGGCAAAGCACCGTTTCGACGCCCGGCGCTCGCTTGACCTGACCCACGGCGATCGGCATTCCCATCACTTCGTGTTCGGCGCCGGGGGCGAACGGCATCTGGATCCAGCCGACGGGCCCGCTGGGACCTTTGTCCTGGTCGTACTCAATCGCCGCGCCCGAATCGTCGGCGACCAAGAGCCCCTCGTAATAGCTGCGCGTCATGATCCGCGGCAGGCTGATCGACTGGTCCTTCTGACCCGCGTTGCGGAAATAGAAATGCGGCACGAATTGCTGGCCCTTGGCAAAGACGCTGCCCGGAGGATCGATCCAGACGCCGACTTGCAGGCCATTGGCCGCCGCCGGCCCCCAGGAAATCTTCCGCTCCTTCAGCGCTTTCACGCGGAGCCAGCGGTTGCGAATCGTGTAGGCGTAGCTGCCGCCTCCCTCGCCTCGCTGCAGCCGCAGCCGCACGCTCCAGGCGTCGAACTGGAGCTCGTCGTTGGGCTGAAAGCTGGTCAGGACTTCGAGTTCCGCCTCCGGCGGAAGCGTTCCCGTCACGGCAATCGTTTGCAGCTCGTCAAACTCGGCATTGGTAACGGGGAGGTCGTCGCGTTTGCTTGCCCAGCCCACGATCGCTGCGATCACCTCCGCTTCGCTTAGTAGCGGCTGATTCTTGCCAATAGGATCATTGAGATGGCGCTGATTGAAAGCCTTGATGGCGGTACTCAGTTGGCTGGCTTCCGACTTGTCGCGCGGCCTGAATGGCCCCTGATAACCGATATACTGCTCGCGCAGCACGTGTCGATACGCCGGGCCACGCGCGCTTTCCAGCTCGAGGCAAATCACGACCTTCGAAGCCTGACCCTTCCCGGGTGTTACAGTCTCACCCCCCATGCGAAGCTGGGCCTTGGGCGGCAGGACCCGGTGGTCGGCAACTGCCAACAGCGCCTGGATTTCCTCGTCTGAAGCCAAGAGCGATTTCCGGTCCTGCGTCGTCCAGCGAATGGCCGCCACGACTTCATCGTCCGTGAGCGGCGGCTGATCGCGATTGAGCGGCTTATCCGCGTTCAGCGCATTGAACTCGCGGACGGCGTCGGAAAGCGGTCGGCCTGCGTCCGATTGAGTCGGCAGCGGCTTCGGATCCACGGCCGCTGGAGCGGGCGCCTTCGTTGAGACTCGGTCGCTCGGGCGCAGGGCGCCGGTCTTTAGTTTGATCCGGGTGACGGCATGTTTCGCCTGCACGGCGATGACTTCCAACTCCGCGACGCATTCATCCGCTCGGTAAACGTACAAGGCCTGGCCGCTCGTGATGCCTGCGTCTTTGCCAAGCGAAACGTGAACCATCTCGTCGGCGATTTGCATGATCGCCCCGCTGTCGGAGTCGGCGGCCGGAGCGGTCCGGCCGGTTGGCGCACCGAGCGTGGGATACCTGGGCGTGGAATAGCCGGGCGTGCCGGTCGCGCCGGCAGGTGGCTGTCCTGCGCGAGCCGCGGCTGCGGCCCCGGGCGGCGTCCACTGCAGCGCCGGGTTCAGCAAGTCCTGCACGCGGCGCTCGATGATCTGGTCCTTGAGCTTCTCGCGGTCCTCGATGGTGCCGGCCAGGCTGTAAATCCGCCGCTGCATTTCCAGCAGTTCCTCCTGCTGCTGCTTTTGCCGCGCGGCAAAGGCCTGCGCTACGACGCTTTGGAGCCTGGTCTTGGTCGTTGCGATCTCCGCCGAAGTCTGCACATCGCCTTGAGGCTTCGCCGTAAGCGTCCGCCAGATCTGAGCCAACGATTGAGCCTCCTGCTCCAACTCCTGATATCTCCGCGCGAGGTCGCTCGCCGCGGCGGCCGGTTGCGGAAATTGCGGAAGCTGAGCCTGTTGTTGCAATTGCCGAAGGAACGCGCTGGCCGTCGTCTGTGCCTGATTCTGAGCGGTCGCGGCACGGCCTGCCGGACCCGGCGTGCTGGCCCGCTGCGGCGCTGGCGTGTCGAGCAGGATGATGGTCTTTTTCACCGCGTCGATGTCCGCCTGCGAGCCCGTCACGATCACCCGCTGCTGCTCCTGATCGCCGATGATCCGGGCATCCGGCGGCAGCAATTGCCTGATGATCGGCAGCCCCGACTCCACGCTGATGTGCCGGAGCGAAATCGCCTCGATCTGATGTCCTTCCGGCGTCGTCGGCGGGCCGAGCGTGGAGTCGCTCGGCGTTGCTGCCCTCGGCGGCCGGCGCGTCGGATCGGCGGTCGTACCGGCGGGCGGAGGCGGCGTATCGAGTTGCTTGATCAGCTCCTCGATCTTCTGCATCACGGCGGGCGTGCTGGAGACGACGATTCTCTGCCGCCCGGTGTCGGCGGACATGACCGCATTGCGCGGAAACAACGGCTGGAGCATTACCAGCATTTCGTTCGCCTGCATGTGGCGGAGCTGAAACACGACGTTCTGCTCCCCTTCGGGCTGCAGTGCATTCGGTGGTTTGGTTGTGACGGATATCTTGGGGCTGTCCGGCGGCGGGGTCTGAGCCCAAGCCGCGGCAGCCGCGAGCGACAGGAGCGCCAGGAACGAGAGAAACGTTTTCATGGCTGGTTTTCCTTGGAAAAGGCAGAGTCGATCGATGGATTCGTATCCCACAGCCTCCGGGCCCGCGGCTCGAGCTGGTCGAGCTCGCGGCGGAGCGACTGAAGTTGCTCTGACGAGCCGTCGTCCCAGTCGGTTGCCGGGTCGGCCGGCGCGGCGGGACCTGTCAAAACGGTCGACCCGCCGGATGGTTGCTTCGGCCAGTTGGCCTGCAGCAGGATTCCCGCAGCCGCCAGGGCCAGAGCAGGAACGCCCACCCAGAGCCAGTTGCGCGAGGCTGCCGGCTTGGAGGCCGGCGCGAGCTTGCTCACGACGGTCGGCAGTGGCGTGGCCGTTGGCCGTTGCACGTGGGCCAGGCACTGGGCGAGCACGTCGGCCAGTTCGTCGGCGGTGCCGATCCGCTCGCCGGGCGACTTGCTGAGCAGCCGCTGGACGAGCGCATCGAGCCAGGCGGGCGTTTGCGGATTCGTCTCGCGAACCGGGCGGGCTTCGCTGTCGGTGATCCGCCGCAGGACGCCGTAGGCCGTTTCAGCCCGGAAGGGCGGGCGGCCGGTGCACATGGCATAGAGCACGCTGCCCAGGCTGAATAGGTCGCTGGCGCTATCGACCGCGTCGCCGCGGGCCTGC
>DASRJB010000787.1:0-2472 GCA_035649715.1 Pirellulaceae bacterium | reverse complement strand
CCCGGCCGAATCCCATTTTTTCAAGATTCCGACCAAATATCCCCCCGCCACAGCGCATCTGAACTGTGAGCGTCCGGAGCCGAGCGGTCGGCCAGGAGCTTGTGTGTCCGCGGAAGATCGCCAGAACGAAGCAGCGGGGCCTTTGGACCCCTCCGTGGTGGCGGCCTTGTTCGTAGAGCACGGCGAGGAGCTGCGGCGGTTCCTGCTGGGGGTTTTGCGAGACGGTCAGCTTGCAGCCGACGTGCTCCAGGCGACGTTCGTGAAGCTGGTCCAGCGGGGGCACGAGACCCGGCAGGAAACGCGAAAGGCCTGGCTCTTCCGCGTGGCCTACCACGAAGCGATGGCCATCCGCCGCCGCGAAGGGGTGGGCGACAAAGTGCTCCGCAACGTTGCATGGCACTCCAACGGGTCGGCCGGCCCCGCCGATGAGCCGGTGATCCGGTTCGAGTCGGTCGCCGCAGTTCGTGAGGCCTTGGAACAGTTGCCTCCCGACCAGCGGCAGGTTGTGCGGATGCGGATTTACGAGGAAAAGACCTTTGCGGTCATTGCCAAGGAGTTGAAGATACCGCTAGGAACCGCGCTGGGCCGCATGCGGTCGGCGCTGATCAAGCTGCGAGCGAAGTTCAACGTGAAGCCCGACACGGGCGAAACAGAAAAATAGCGAAGCCCGACACAGGCGACGCCAACCAATAAGCGCTGCAATGAAGCACAACGAGATTCAAAGCGAGCTCGACTGGACGGCGTTCTGCTACGCCGCCGGCGAGCTAACGCCCGTCGAGGTCGAGCAGTTCGAGGCCCGCCTGGCCGACGAGCAGGAGGCCCGCGAGGCATTGGCCCGTGCCGTGGAGTTGACGCAGGCTGTCGCCGCTGGCGAGTCGCAGGTGGGCAGTTACGCGATCGCGCCCGCCGCCCGCCAGCGATCGAATTGGGCCACCCGCCTGGCCTGGATGGCCGTCGGCGGAACGGCTGCGGCGTTGGCCGCCGCCATCTGGAGCGGCGCTTTCCATCGAGGCCAAATGCCCCTTACCGGCGATCAGCTCCTGGCGAGAAGCGAATTGGCCGCTGCCTGGTCGCAGGCTCGCGATGAAATCGCTGCCGCCAAAGAAGCGGGCCAGTGGCCCATGATCGTGTCGGCCGCGGATACCGATGAAGAGCCGCTGGCCGCCGAGTCGCGTGGCGACGACTCGGCGCTGGAAGACACGCCGTCGTGGATGACCGCCGCGGTGTTCGGCCTGGCGGGAGTCTCGCCGGCGGACCTCGAAGGGGCGCTTCCGTTCAACAACGAGCGAGGAGAGAACTAGATGCAGCCGTCGCGTGCATCGCTTGCTCTGGTTGGCGCGCTGGCATTGGCCGGCTGGCTGCTGGCTCAAGACACCGGCCCGCAGACGAAGCCGCCCGCTGGCGGCCGCAATGTCGCTGGCAAAGGCAAGGCCAACGCCAAGCTGCCCGTCACGGTAACGCCCGAGCGGGAAGCGGCCGTTCTGACATTCATCCAGCGGAACCACGCCGAACTGGCCGATCTGCTGGCTCACCTGAAGGAAAATCAGCCGCAAGCCTATGAGCAGGCGGTTCGCGAGCTGTTCCGCACGACCGAGCGGCTGGCGCAAATTCAAGAACGCGACCCGCTGCAATACGAGCTGGAGGTTGCGGTCTGGAAGGCCCAGTCGCGTGTGCAGCTGGTCAGCGCCCGGATGAAGATGGCCGTGACCGAGGACCTGAAGAAGGAGCTGCGCGAGGCCTTGGGCGTTCAGTCCGACGCCCGGCTGGCCCTGCTCAAGCACCAGCGGCAACAAACCTCCGATCGCCTGACGAAGCTCGATGCCGACATCGCCCGCTTCGAGAACGAGCGCGAGAAAGTCATCGACCGGCAATTGCAGCTGCTCACCCGCACGGCCGAGGGCCGCACTGTCGAAGCCCGCGGCGGCAAAACTGGCACGAAAGCTGCCGCGAACAAAGCCGGCGGCAAGAAGCCGGCCTCGCCTAAGAACGTGACGCCGGATTGATTCCCGCCCGTAACGACCCACCTCAAAACGACATACCCGAATAGACACAAAATCGCGGAGGACGATTTATGCGGATAAGTATCACTTTCATTATGGCCGCCGCGGCGCTGGCCTTGGGCGGCCGGTCAGCCCGAGCTGGTGACGCCGATGTGGCCCCGCCGGTGAGCCAGCGGTTCGCTCCGGCCGATGTGAGCGAAGAGCCGAGCTTTCAGAAGCACGTCAGCCCGCTGTTCGGCCGCCTGGGCTGCAACGGCCGGGCCTGCCACGGGAGCTTTCAGGGCCGCGGCGGCTTCCGCCTGTCGCTGTTCGGCTACGACTTCAAGGCCGATCACGATGAGCTGCTGAAGGGCGATCCGCAGCGGGCCAACAAGGACAAGCCGCTGGAGAGCCTGATCCTCGTCAAGCCGACCGACGCCGACATGCACGAAGGCGGCCTGCGCTACAAGCAGGGCGGCTGGGAGTATCACCT
>DASRJB010000786.1:0-6508 GCA_035649715.1 Pirellulaceae bacterium | reverse complement strand
AGTGCCCCCCGCCCCGCCGAACCGTCCCGCCGAACCCGGCGAAAAGCCGCTCGGCCAGGCGATCGAGAATCAGAAGCAGGCCGAAAAGAACCTCCAGGAAGGCAAAGGCAAGAACGCCCAGCAGGATGAAGAGAACGCACTGGCCAATTTGCAGCGGGCCCTGAACGAGCTGAAGAACGAGGCCCAGCGAATTGCTTCGCTGCCGCCGGAAGCGTTTGAGAAACTGGCCAAGAAGCAGGACGACATCGCCAATCAGACCGCCCAGGTCGAGCAGAAGATGCAGGAAGCCGCTGCCAAGGCCGCCGCCCAAGGCGGCGGCGGAGGTGGCGGTGGAGGCGGCAGTGGCAAGCCGCAGCCCGGCCAGCAGAAGGTGCAGCAGGCCCAGAAGTCGATGCAGCAAGCCTCGGGCGGCCTGCGCAAACAGGAACCGGCCGACGCCAATCGCCAGCAGGGCAAGGCGATCAAAGAGCTGGAAGAAGCCCTCCGTGAAATTGAAGAGCGGCTGGCGCAGCTTCGCGAAGAGACGCAGCTCGAGAAGCTCGCTCGCCTGGAGGCCCGCTTCCGCGAGATGCTCTCGATTCAGCAGCGTTTGACGGTACAGACCGCGGCCCTCGAAAAGAAGCGCGGCGAAAACGGCGGCACGCTGGCCCGCAGCGATCGCAACTCCGTCCGGGCCATCGGCGACGACGAGCGGCGAATGGAAGCGGTCCGCAGCGAGACCGAAGCCAAAGACGCCGGCCTGGCCGGCAAGGCCCAGCAGGCGCTGGAGATCATCCTCGACGACGGTACGAGCGTCGTCTTCCCGGATGTCGTCGGGCAACTCCGCGACGACCTGATTACCGTCGGCGGCCTCTTGGCCGACAACATGCGGACCGACACCTATACCGCCTCGATGCAGAAGGAAATCGAAACGACGCTGGAGGAGCTGATCGAAGCCCTGCAGCAGGCCCAGCAGCAGAAAGAAAGCATGGGTGGCGGTGGAGGCGGTGGCGGGGAGCCACCGCTATTGCCGAATTCGGCCGAGCTGAAGCTGCTCCGCGCCGCGCAGCTCCGCGTCAACCGCCGCACGACTTCGCTGGAGCAGGCCCGCCCGAAGAACGCACCGCTCGACGACGTCCTGAAAGGCGAAACCCAGAAAATCGCCCAGCGCCAGGCGGAAATCGGCGAAATGACGATCCGCATCCTGGAGCGGGGACCGTAACCAAAGCCGCGGCTAGTGGTCGCGGATGGCAAACTTTCTCGACAACCGCCCGCCGATCCGCCATACTTAATCGACCATTCCACCCGGAGGAGCCGCCATGGCACGCCGCTGGTTTTCCGCGATTGTGTGCTTCTGCTGCCTGACTGCCGGTGCGTTGGCCGCGGACGCGAACAAGGTGCTCGACGACTTCACCGCTTCGGTCGAGAAGAGCGGCGCGACCGCCGAGCAGAAGCGGGTCGTCGCGGAACTGGTGAAGCAGCTCCGCCAGACTCCGGAAGACCGGGCGGCCGCGATCACCGAATCGCTCCGCATCCTTTATCCGGACTACAGGTCGGCGCTGACCGCCCTGGGCGAAGACAACCTCGGCGCGGCGATCGTCGGGTTGACGAAGCTCCGCGAGAATGCTGATCCGTATCTCGCCGCCGACGCCAGCTACTATCTCGGCCGGGCCTACTTGCTCGACGAGCGATTTGAAGACGCGCTGCCGTTGCTAAGCGACCTGGAAGGCAAGTGGGCCGACAAGACCGCGACCGGCGCGGAAGTGCTCTTCCTCCGCGGCGTGGCGGAAGTCGCCCTGCTGCGGCACAAAGAGGCGATGGCCACGCTGGAGAAATTCCTGGCCACCTACCCCGACGCTCCCGAGCGGATGCGGGTCGGCGCATTCCGTCAGCTGGAGCAGTTGAAGCTCTTCCAGGAAGGCACGCTGAGCGACGTCCACTTGCGGATGGAGTTCAGCCGCCGCAAACTCTCGCTGGAAGACACTGGAACCGAGACGCGCCAGCAGCAGGACAAGATCATCGAAATCCTCGCCAAGCTGATCAAGGAAGCCGAAGAGCGCGAGTGCAACTGCAAGGGCGGCGGCAAAGGCCAGGGCCAGAAGCCCGGCAGCAAGCCCGGCGAAGGGGACGGCCAGGCTCAGGGCCAGGGCAGCCAGAGCGGCAACTCCGGCGGCGGCAGCAAGGGGATCGACAGCGACACCGTGAAGCGGCTGCACCGCGGCGGCCCGCAGAGCCCCTGGAGCCAGCTCCGCGACAAGGACCGCGACCCCGTCTATAGCGCCATCAAGGAAAAGTTCCCGGCCCGCTACCAGCAGCTCATCGAGCAGTACTACAAGAGCTTCCAGGACGATTCAGAGGGGTAGGGAACGCCCTCTGTGGCGTTCCGACGAAGAGGTCGGCCGGTTTGTCGGTCGGTCGATTGATCGGTAGGCATCCGACTTACCGATTAACCGACTCACCAACCCACCGACTAAGATAGAGGCATGAGACCGACGTCGCCCCACCTCTGCCTGGCTGCGTTATTCGCACTGCTTGGCTTCGCACAGGCTCAGGTTCCGGCCAAGCCGACCGCGCCGCAGCTCGTCCTGCTCGACGGCTCGGCGGTCCCGCTTCAGTCGCTGCAAATCGCTGCCGGCAAGCTTTCGGGAGAGGGCGTGCCCGCCGACCTGACGCTCGACGATCTGCGGCGGATTGAAGTCGCGCCCGTTTCGGCGGTGACCGAAAAGCCGGCCATGATCGTTGAGCTCCGCGGCGGCGGCAAGCTGCTAGCCAAGGGCGTGACGCTCGGCGACGACAAGTGCCAGGTGGCTTGGAGCGGCGAAACCCCGCTGGCGCTGGCCATCGACCTGGTCCGCTCGATTCGCTTCGACCCCGCGGCGGCCAGCCCCGACTTCGAAAAGGCGGTGGCGGCGCCCTCGGCGGAGCTCGACCGCATTTTCCTCAAAGACGAGCTGGGCAAGCTGAGCAGCGTTACCGGCCTGATCGACAAGCTGACCGAAGAGCAATTGACCTTCGAGGTCGGCGGCCAGTCGCGCAGCGTCCCGCGCAGCCGGCTGTTTGGGGTCGTCGTCGCGCAGCCCGCGGCGGCTGATCCGCCGGCCCGCTGCTTGCTGTCGCTGCAGGGCGGCTCACTGCTGGGCGCGTACTCGATCGAACTGGCCGGCGGCTCGGCGACCCTCTCTTTCGCAGGCGGCGGGAAGACCGCGCTGCCCTGGGCTTTGGTGGCCCGCATTACGATCAGCAGCAGCCGCGTGGCGTACCTCTCGGACCTGAAGCCCCTCGCCGAGGAGCAGACGGCCCTGGTCACGCTGCCCCGCCCGGCGCAGCGCGACAAGAACGTGCTCTCCAAGCCGCTGACGCTGGGCACCAAGACCTACGACAAGGGCCTCGGCGTGCATGCCCGCTCGTCGCTGACGTTCGCCGCCGAGGGCAAGTGGGACACGCTCGCCGCGACGATCGGCCTGGACGCCGCTGCCGCCGGGAAGGGCGACTGCGTATTCAGCGTCCTGGGCGATGGGCAGCCGGTGTTCAGCCGCCGGGTCAAGGGCGGCGACGCCGCCCAGGAGATCAGCGTCGCCGTGGCCGGCAAGCAGGAGGTGACGCTGCTGGTCGAGCCGGGCGAGGGACTGGACCTGGCCGACCTGGCCGATTGGTGCGAAGTGCGGTTTATCAAGAATCGGTAGTCATGCAGAAGCGAGCTCTCCTATGCTTAACTTGCATAAACTGCATAACGGCATGCTCGCCAAACTGACGCAACTGATTATCAGCAAACCAGTTATGGCAAGGCGGCAGCGGCGGGAAAACGTTGGAATATGCATGCATGCATGCACCACCGTATTCTGCATGCTTCTGGTGGCCATTTCACAGGCGGCCGAAGGCCAGCCCGTCATCGCCCCGGCTGAGCTGGCCGCGGTCAAAGCGGCAGAAGCGGCCCGCGTTCAGGCGATCGACTCGGTCTATGGAGCCGTCGTCGCCATCTACGGCAACGACCGGGGGGGCGGCGGCAGCGGAGTGATCTACGATCCGGCCGGCTATGCCCTGACGAACCATCACGTGATCGGCGGCGCGGGGCTGGAAGGCTGGGGCGGGCTGGCTGACGGCAAGCTCTACCGCTGGAAGCTCGTCGGCACCGATCCGGGCGGCGACGTGGCGATCATCAAGCTCGAAGGGAAGGACAAGTTCCCGGCGGCCCCTCTGGGCGACAGCGACGCCGTCCGCGTCGGGGACTGGGCTTTTGCCGCGGGCAACCCCTTCACTCTGGCCGAAGACCAGCGGCCGACGGTGACGCTGGGCATCGTCAGCGGCGTCAAGCGGTTCCAGGAAGGTTCGGGATTGAATCAGCTCGTCTACGGCAACTGCATCCAGGTGGACAGCTCGATCAACCCCGGCAACTCGGGCGGCCCGCTATTCAACCTTCGCGGCCAGATCATCGGCATCAACGGCCGCGGCAGTTTTGAGGAACGCGGCCGCGTGAACGTCGGCCTGGGTTACGCCATCTCGTCGAACCAGATCAAGAATTTCATCCCCGAGCTCTTGAGCACGAAGATCGCCCGGCACGGCACGCTCGACGCGATTTTCGGCAACCGCACGGCGGGCGTGATCTGCTTCACGGTCAATCTCGATTCGCCCGCCGCGAGGGCCGGGCTGGCCCTCGGCGACAAGCTGGTCGCGTT
Organism: Pirellulaceae bacterium; assembly: GCA_035649715.1. Classification (GTDB taxonomy): domain Bacteria; phylum Planctomycetota; class Planctomycetia; order Pirellulales; family Pirellulaceae; genus CAYLLN01. Next base: position 1,856 of record DASRJB010000786.1, on the reverse strand, counting down.
CGAAGGCGAGCCGATCGAGACTGCGAACCAGTTCACGAACCTGATCAGCACCTATCCCGAAGGCTGGCCGGTGGAGCTGGTCGTCGAGCGCGAAGGGGCCAAGAAGACGATTCACACGCGGCTCTCCTATCTGCCCTACGAGCCGATCGTGAGGCCCGGCAGCAAGCCGCCCGAGAAACCCAAGCCGGAGGAGAAACCCGCCGAGCCGCCGAAGCCCGGCGAGCCCATGCCGCCGATGCCGCCACCGGAATTCAAAATCGAGCAGCGCCCCAAGCTGCCGCTGGGCGATGCGGGCAAGATACGTGACGCGAAGCTGAACCGCGCCATCGCGGAACAGATCGTCGCCCGCTGGCGTCAGTCGGCCGGGGCAACTGAAAAGGACTCCTTCCGACTGCAAGCGGAAATCCGCCGCGGGGCCGAAGTGGTCGGCGAGCAAACGCTGTCGCTGGCTTCCGGCGGGCGGATTCGCGCCGACTACACGGTGGACGGCCGCCGCACCATTATCGCCACCGACGGCAAGACCTGCTGGAACGATTTGCCGGACAAGGACCCGCAGACTGTCCTCCGCGGCAAGGCCCTGCTCGATCCGCATTTCGCCCAGGGCATCGCCTTGGCCGCGCTCTTGGGAACCGATTCTCTGACCAATTGGGGTGAGCTCGCCTTGGACGGCAGCGACAAGGCCGGCGGCCGGCTCTGCTACCGCCTCTCGGTCACCGATGCGGAAACGAGCGAGCAGCTCTTTGTCTGGCTCTCGGTTCACGATGCTGGGGGCCAGCCGCGGATCGAGCTGGTTAAGACCGGCGTGGGCCTGGACGACGATGAGCCGATCGCGGGTACGCTGTTCGGCGGCGATCTGGTGTTGCGAGGATTTCAGTCGCCGCGCGTGCTGGTTCGGGGGCTGGCGGAAAACAAGGAACTGACGGCGGTGTTCAAGAGCGTCGAGTTGACAGGAGAGATTCTGGCAGCGGAGTTTGAGCCGAAGCCATGAGCAGGCGGGAAATGAGCACGAGGTTGGTCAATCGTCCGTACTTGGTACCTTGTATTTGGTACTCAGTACTCAGTACTTGGTACGGAGTACGAAGTGCGAAACTCGCATTGCCTGCGCTGCTAGTCGCGGCCGTTCTCTCTGCCATCTCCGCCGCCGAGCCGCCGGCCAGCTCCGTGGATGGCGACTTCGCCCCTGCCGTGGCCCTGGCCCAGAAGCGGACGGTGAAAATCTTCGGGGCGGGGATCGGCCGCACGCCGGGGTATGCGACCGGACTGGTCGTGGGGCCGCAGGGAGAAATCCTCACCGCCCAGGGCATCTTCCTGAATGCCGACAATCTCCGCGCCACCTTGCCCGACGGCACGACGCACATGGCGACGGTCGTCCGCCGCAGCGCCGAGCTGCAGGCGGCCTTGCTCAAGATCGACGCCGCCACACCCGAGCACTTTTCGATTTCCGACGCGGCCAAGGGCGAGCGGGGCGACTGGATTCTGGCCGTCAGCAACGCCTTCAAGGTCGCCGACGGCGTGGAGCCGCTCAGTGTCAACGTGGGCGTGCTGAGCGTGCGAATGCCGATCGACGCCCGCCGCGGCTTCAACGACTTTCCCTACCAGGCCGACGCCTGGCTCTACGACGCGATCACCAGCAACCCTGGCGCGGAAGGCGGCGCGGTCATCACCGCCGACGGACGGCTGGTCGGCATGGTCGGCCGCGTCATCGAGAGCAAGAGCACTGGCACGCGGCTGAACTACGCCGTCCCGGCGGACTTGCTCGCCAGATTCGCAGCCGGCGAGGAGACGCAGCCAATGGCCGTCGCCCGGCCCGGCACGAAGTCCGACCTCGGCATCCGCCTCTTTGCCCTCGGCGGCCG
>DASRJB010000785.1:0-4559 GCA_035649715.1 Pirellulaceae bacterium | reverse complement strand
TTCGCCCGCGGCCTGCGGAGCATTCCCGGCCACGAGGCGACGGGCATCGGCCTGACGGAGCCGATTCTCGTCCCGGTGTGGGTTGTGCTGGCCTGGGGCGACCGGCCGGCCTGGTGGACGCTCGTCGGGGGCGGGCTGATTCTCGTGGGCCTGGCGGTCCGCTATCTGGGCGGCCCCGCGGAAGAAACCGCGGTAAAATCTGGCGATGCGAATTCCCAGCCGGCCAGTTAGCGGCGAGCTGAGCCCCAGCATCGCGCCGCTGATCGGCGTCGTCATCCTGATCGCCTTGCTGGCCCCGTTCGTGGACCGGCCGGCAAAACGCCCGGCGCAGTCGCCGCCGCCTCCCGAAGCCGACTTCGACGCCATCGTCATCCGGGTTTCGCCGGGCCCGCGCTGGCAAGTCAACGGCGTGCCCATGGGCTCGCTCGACGCACTGCGGCAAGCGCTGACGCCGGTCGCCAAAATCAAGCGCGACGCTCCGATCATCATCGAAACTCTCGGCGACGTGCCGCCGTCAGACATCACCGAAGTCTTCGACCTCATGCGGCAGATCGGCTTCGAGCGAGTACAGCGAAGGGACGCGGCAAAGTGAAACTCGAAGGTACGAAATACACGAAGGGTGCAATTCGCCGCATCGCCTGCTTCGTGCTCTTCGTGTCTTCGTGTTTAGCTGCCTGTGTCGCCCTGTCGCGAGCTGCCGACTCTTCGGACGCGAAGTTTCTCAGCGGCCTGCGCGAACGGCGGCTGTTTGAGCTGGCCGAGGTCTACTGCGCCGATCGGCTGAGATCGGCCGAGCGGAATGGCGCGGCGGAACGAGAACTGACGCTGGAGCTGATTCGCACGCTGGCCTTGCACGCCGCGCACTCGCCGCCGCAGGGTCGCGCGGCGCTCTTGGACCGTGCCCGCCGGTCGGCCGCGGACTATCTTCGCCGCGCGCCCTTGCCGCCGCGGGCGATTCTCGTCCGCGTTCAAGACGCGCTCACGCCGCTGGCTCAGGGCGAACTGGGCCGCCAGGAATTCGAGGCCGGCCTCGTCGCCGCCGACCAGCTCGAGCCGGCCCGGCAAGCGCTCCGCGAGGCAACTGCGCTGCTGGAAGCGCTCGACAAGGAGCTGGCCCGCGAGATTCCGCTCCGCCGCCGCACGCCGCCGCGAGCCGGCGAGCTGAACGCCGACGAGCTGATCGGCCTCCACCAGGACGTGCAGCGGCAGCTGGCCCGCGGCCAGCGCAACCGGGCGCTGCTGGCCGGGCCGGGCAGCGACGACCGCCGCGCGCTGCTTCTGGCTGCGATCGAGACGCTCAAGCGGCCGCTGGCTCAATTGAGCGACGACGATCCGCTGCGGCCGCAGGTACAGCTCGACCAGGCTGAATGCCTCCGCCTGGCGGGGCAGGCGGCCGAAGCGGGCGAATTGGCGGCGGGGTTCGATCAGGAAAAAATCGCGCCAGCGGTCCGCTGGCGAGCCCGGGCTGAGCTGATCCGCGTCGCGCTGGCGCAGAACAATCTGACCGGTGCCCAGCGGCTGATGGATGCCGGCCAGAGCGCCACCGGCCAGTCGTCTGCCGAATTCGACTTCGCGCGGTTCGAAGCGCTGCTGGCTCTGTCCGGCTCGGCCAGTGCGACGCAGGCCCGTCAGTATCAGGAAGAGGCCGCCGCTGCCGCAAAGTCGATCGATGACAGCCACGGCCCGTATTGGGGCCGCCGCGCCGATCAGTTGCTGATTGCCGCGCTGCCGCGCGGCGCGGGGGCCAGCGCTCAGTTGCTGGCCCGCAAGGCCGACGGGCTGTATTTGAAACAGGACTTCGCACAGGCGGTCGCGGCTTACGACGATGCCTCGGCCGCGGCCCGGTCCGCGGGCCAGACCGACGCGGCATTCGACCTGGCCGCCAAGGCGGCGCTCGCCCTGCAGCAGCGCGGCCAGCACGCCGCCGCGGCCGATCGGCTGCGGAAGCTTGCGAAGGAGTTGCCGACTCACCCGCGAGCGCCGCCCGCGCACCTGCTGGCGGTCTGGAACGCCGCGCAGCTGGCCCACGGGCAGCCCGAGGCCGCGGAGTTCTACGCCGCGCTCGTCCGCGAGCACCTGGCCGACTGGCCGCAGGCCGCGTCGGCCAGCCAGGCACGGCTGTGGCTCGGCAAGCTGGCCGAATTGCGGGGAGACTTCGCTGCTGCCATTGACGCCTATCGCGGTGTGCCGCGCTCGTCCGAGCACTTCGATGCCGCCGTGCTCGCCCTGGCCGATTGCTGGCGCCAGCGGCTGGCAAAACTTGCCGCCGCCGGTCAGCCGACGGCCCAGCCGCTGGCCGAAGCACTCGGGCAGTTGACGGCAGTCTGGTCGGGCCGCGAGAAATCCGCCGCGTGGTCGGCCGCGGAACGCGCCGCGGCGCTGGCTCAGGCGGAACTGATCCTGGCCTTCGAGCCCTCCCGCGCCGCCGCGGCGGAACAGTCGCTCCGCGCAGTCCTCGCCGGCGCAGGCGACGTGCAAGAGGAATGGCAATTGACGGCTCATTCGCAGCTCGTGGTGGCTCTCGCAGGACAACCGGGCCGCGAACGCGAAGCGGAAGACGTGCTGCGCCAACTCCGCGCGGCCTCACCGGTTCAGTTGCTTGCCGTGCTCGAAGGACTGGCGCAGGCCGCCTCTGGCGGCACGAGCCAGTCGCGGCCCAAGATCGCGGCGGTTCAGCTCGCAGCCCTGAAATTGCTGGAGCAGGATCGCCAGCAGCTGCTGCCCGCCGAGCAGCTCCGGCTGAGCACGATCGAGGCCGAAGCCCTCGCCACGTCTGGCCGCCGAGACGAGGCCCTGGCCGCGCTGGAAAAGCTGGCCCAGGCGATCCCCGACAGCGGCGTGGTCCACGAGCGATACGCGGCCCTCCTGCTCGACTCGAACGACCGTTCGCAGCTCGAGCAGGCGCTCGCTCAGTGGCGGATCATCGCCAGCCGCTCGCAGCCGCACGGCCCGCGCTGGCTACAAGCAAAATACTCGATCGCCGTGGCGCAGCTGAAGCTCGGCGACCGAGAGCGGGCAGCAACGTTGCTGCAATACATTCTGGCGGTGCCTCCCGGGCTCAAAGGCAGTCCCTGGGAGGCGAAATACAACGAGCTGCTGCGGCAGGGCCAGCAGCCGGCGACCGCGCCCTAGCCGGCCGTCACGGTGTTCTTCCGCGGGCGGGCCTCGGCCCGCTTGGGCAGACGCACGGTGAGCACGCCGCCCTTCAACTCGGCGGCGATCGCCGAGCCGTCGATCTGGTCGCCCAGCCGGAAGCCGCGGTGGAAATCGCCGACGCCGTACTCGACGGCGAAATAGCGGGCCTCGCCGTCGCGCGGGGCGACCTTGCCGTGGATCGCCAGCTCCTGGTTCTCGTAGCGGATCTCCAGCTCCTGCGGATCGACGCCGGGCAGATCGCCGGCCAGGACGTACTCCTGGTCGTTCTCCCAAATGTCGAACCGCGGCGTAAACGTGACCTTGCTCTGCGGCCGGGCGACCTCGCACCCGCCGCTATTGGTGCATTCCATCGTGTCATTCATTGTGATTTGTTCCTTGTATGTGATTTTGCTGGCCGCTTGCGGTACGCGGCTTACAGGGCCTTGACCTCGATCTTCCGCGGCTGAAGTTCCGGCGCCTTCGGCAGCTTGACCGTGAGCACGCCCAGCTTCAGGCTCGCCTCGACGCGCTCGGCATCAACCGCGGCCGGCAGCTTCACCGTCCGCTCGAACGAGCCGAACGCCCGCTCGCGGCGGTGCCAGGTGCCGCCTTCGCGCTCCGGGGCCTTCCGCTGGCCCTTGATCGAAAGCGTGTCGGCCTCGCTCAGCGAGATCTCCAGGTCTTCCAGCGCCAGTCCCGGCAGTTCGGCCTCGACGTAGAAATTCCCTTCCTCTTCCCAGGCGTTCAGCGCCGGAAAGCCGGTGGGATCGAGCCCCGGCCGCTGGCCGCGGGCCTGCCCGAACAGGTTCTCAAAGTGATTCCGCATGCGGTCCATTTCGTCCCGCAGGTCGGAGAGTGGAGAAAAACGCAGCGTCATCATCGATACCTCCTCGCAAAAATCCGGTTTTAAGGCCGCCTGCCAACGGGCGGCACAATCGATACTTCCTGTTCCCGCGACGACGTAGGCAGCCGCCGGCGGAAGTGGAAATTGCAACCAGCGTGCCAATCGCCAATCGAGGACCTGCGATTGGATCGCAACTCGAATTCGCTTCGAGATTTGCGGCGATCGCGGGCACTCGCGCCGCAAGGCTCGCGAGGGCGAAAACATTTTCCGCCGCTGGGCGCCTGCCAAATTGACAATCGCGAGTTTCCACGGTACGCCGCGGACTCCACAATGAACGCTCGTTCGATTTTTCGACCCGGAGTCCACCGTGCTTTATCTCTTTCTGTTCGGCGTCGCCATTGGCATCGTTAGCGGCCTGTTGGGCATCGGCGGCGGCATCCTGCTGGTGCCGGGCCTGATGCTGCTCTTTCAGTTCAGCCAGCAGGAAGCTCAGGGCACGAGCCTCGCTGTGCTGATTCCGCCCATCGGCATCTTTGCGGCGCTCGTTTACATCCAGAATGGCGACGTCAAGCTGCCGGTC
>DASRJB010000784.1:0-2208 GCA_035649715.1 Pirellulaceae bacterium | reverse complement strand
TGAGCTGGCCGACGATCTCCTGCGACTTTCCCAGCACCAAGAGGCCCGAGACGCCGCGGTCGAGCCGATGCACCGTGAAGGCCCCGCGGCCCTTGCTGACGTGCACCACGTATTCGGTCGCCTTGGCCACGAGCGTGTTCGTCTCGTCGCGGGCGGTCGGCACGCTGAGCAGCCCCGCGGGCTTGTTCACGACCAGCAGCTGCGGATCTTCGAAGACGATCTCGAAGCCCAGATTCCGCCGCGGCCGGGTCCGCGGATGATACCGCTGGTGTGGATCGTATTTCACTTCCACGCGGTCGCCCGCCTTCAGCCGCTGGGCCGGCTGCGTGCAGACCGCGCCGCCAATTCGCACGCAGCCGTGATCGAAGAGCCCCGTCACCTGCGATCGTGAGAGGCCGCACAACTGCTGCACCAGGCGATCTGCGCGCTGCTCGGCCAATGGTGAATCGGCTTCGACGGTGGCAGTCTTGTGAGCCAGCGGCATGATGCGCAGCTTTGGGGTTACTTCCAGCGCGGCTCGGCCTGCTCGGCGTTCCAGCGGTCCCACAGGGCGGCCAGCTCGACAACCAGCTCCGGCTGGCTCTCCGCCAGATCGGTAGTTTCGCCGAGATCGGCGGCCAGGTTGTAGAGCCGCCACGGCCGCCCGCCGTCGCGGATCAGCTTCCAGTCGCCGCGGCGGAGAGCGTGCCGCTGACCGACCCGCCAGAACAGCGTGCGCGGCGAAAGCGTGCCCTGCGGCTGCCGCACCATGGGAAGGAGGTCGATACCGTCGAGCTTGTCCGCGGCGAGCGGAATTCCGGCGGCCGCCAGGGCCGTCGCGCCGATGTCGAGCGAGCTGATGGGCGCGTCAGTTGCGCGACCGGCGGGCAAATGCCCTTCCCAGGACGCCAGAAATGGCACGCGGATGCCACCCTCCAGCAGTTCGCCCTTGCCGCCGCGGAGCGGGGCATTGCTGGAGGTCAGCTCGCGGGTCGGCCCGCCGTTGTCGCTGAGGAAAACGACCAGCGTGTTCTCGGTCAGGCCCTCGGCTTTCAGCTTCGCGACCACCTGTCCGACGGCGTCGTCCAAGTGCGCGAGCAGAGCCGCGAAGATACGGCGGTGAATGTCGGGAATGTGTGCGAACCTGGCCAGGTGCACATCGTCGCCCTGCAGCGGGCTGTGCACCGCGTTGAAAGCCACGACCAGGAAGAAGGGCTGCGACCGGTGCCGCTCGATGAAGTCAGAGGCTTCACGCGAAAAGGCATCGGTGAGATTCGCTCGTTCATCGACTGGCTGGCTCGCGCGGAGAATTGGATTGTCGGCGTCGTAGGGCGGTTCGCGATGGCCCATGTGCGTGCTCACGACGACGCGGCCGCCCTGCGAGGTCCAGCGGCCCTGGCCGCCGTCGGGCAGGGCCGTCCGCCGCAGCCACGTCGTCACGCCCTTCCACGGCGGCGGCACGTAGTAATGGCCCTCGTGCAGGAAGCCGAAGAACTCGTCGAAGCCGCGCCGCTGCGGATGAAACTCGGCCGTGCCGCCCAGGTGCCATTTGCCGATCAAGGCCGTGGCATAGCCGGCGTCGCTGAGGCGGAGAGCGATCGTCCGCTCGCTCGCCGGCAGGCCGATCTGCGGGTCGGCGTTCTTGGCCCCGATCGGATTGAATTCGAAGCCAAACCGCGTCTGGTATCGCCCCGTGAGCAGCCCGGCCCGCGATGCCGCGCAAAACGGCGCGGTCGCGTAGCCGCTAGTGAACCGCACGCCGGCGGCGGCCAGGGCGTCGAGGTTGGGCGTCGGAATCTCGCGGCCGCCGTAACAGCCCAGTTCGCCATAGCCCAGGTCGTCGGCGATCAGCACGACGATATTCGGCCGCTGGGGGGCAGCCCAACAGGCCAGTTGCAGCGCGATCCAGGCTGCCACGCAAATCTCCCGAGAGTATCTCATCGTCGATTCCTGCGCCCCCTTCGTTGAGCGGTCTGCAACTGCCCTGCGGCCGCTAATCTTGTCGCAACTCTTGCCAGATCATGGACTTGTGGCGACGTTCAAGAAAACCCTTAAGTAGTACTTAATAAGCCTTTGAGAACGGCTACGTTGCGTGCGCCCGCGCGGCCCTGACCGCCATATTGGCAGCCTTTGCGCCAACGGGAACTATACTGCAAATAGCGTACCAATGTTCATGCATTCGCTTTCTTCGCCCCAGCCTCCAGGCCGGCCGGGCAGGCGGCCGGCGCG
>DASRJB010000783.1:0-5546 GCA_035649715.1 Pirellulaceae bacterium | reverse complement strand
CAGACTGCTGACACCTGGCGAATAGTGATAGGGTCCGCGCGGGCTGAACATATATCCGCGCAGTTCCTTGCGGAACCCATAATAGGCATTCTGATAGAAGAGCCATGTATAGGGTTGATCCTGGGCAATCAACGTATGAATCTTCTGATAGATCAGCCGTCGCTTTTCTTTGTCGAATTCCTTGCAGCCGGCGGCAAACAGTCGATCGACCTCAGGATTGGAATAGAAGCCATAATTGCGTTCCTGATTGGTTCCCCAGATGTTTTCGCTCGTATCGGGGTCGGTGCCCGTGCCCCAGCCCCCAAAGGCCGCCTCGAAGCTGTGATCCTGAAGCTTCTGCTGCAGCACGGCAAAATCTAGCGGACGGACGGTGACTTCGATCCCGATTTCTTTCAGGTTCTGCTTCAGCAGGCTGCAGATATCGATGCGATCCTGCCGGCTGGCGACCAGAATGCCAAAGTCGAACTTGAGCTTTTTGCCGTCCACGGTCTTGTCTCGGATGCCGTCGCCATCGGTGTCCTTCCAGCCACAGGCGTCGAGCAGCTTCTCGGCCTCGTCCAGGTTCCGCTTGACGAAGGTGGCCCGCCCAGGCGGCGCCCAAGGTGACGCCGGGTGGAAGATGCCGCTGGCCGGCGGGTCCAATCCATACCGCAGCTTGGTCAGCATCTCTTCGTGGTCGAAGGCCAGCGTCATCGCCCGCCGCGCGCGGACGTCGGAGAACATCGGGTTTTTGCAGTTCCAGACGAAGTGGAAGCTGACCCATTCCGTGTCATAGGCCTTCGTGCAGGTCTGATAATACGCGTCATCGATCGTTTGAGTCCGCCACTGCTGCGGTGTCAGGATTAGCTCATCGACTTCGCCGCCTTTGAGGCCCAACAGCGCGACGCCCGGCTCTTGAATCACCCGAAAGCGAATCGTCTTGAAGTACGGCTTATCGCGCACCTGCTTGCCATTGTGCAGGTAATAATCGTCGCGGCGCGTCAGCAGGATCTCGCTGCCGATTGTGCGGCTGGTGATGGTATAAAGACCGCCCGAAACAGGATTCTTCTCAAACTTGATATGATGCTCGCTCGTGGCCAGCGTAGGATCGGAGGCCCAGCTCTGCTCATAGATATGCTTGGGAATGATCGGGAAGTTGAGATTCCAGTCGTTTGTCGATAGGGAATCTTCGTGAAAGAAGACCACGGTGCGGTCATCATAGGCTTTGACGAGCCTCAATTTGTCCGTGCCGTGGCGGACCGCGGGAACCGGAACGGCCTCGGTCATAATCAGCTTGAAGCTGAATTCCACGTCGTGCGCCGTGATCGGCTGGCCGTCCGACCAGAGCAGGTCGTCGCGCAATACGACCTTGTCGTACAGGCGGTCCGCGCTCGACTGCCAGGACGCCGCGGTGTCGCTGCTGGCAAAGGGATTGAACTGCCAGTCGAACGAAAAGATCCCGAATGCCGTCAACTGGTTGACGTCGTTCTCTGACACCGAACTAAACAGGATCGGATTGGTGCTCTTGACGTCGAAGTTGATGTGCCGCTTTAGCTCGGCGTCCCAGTTCACGTCGGCGTCCTTGGCCGGCAGCCGGCCGACCGTGCTCAGGATCGCGGCGTTGGTCTGCCGGGAGACATTCTTGGCCGCTAGCGCTTGGGCAACCGTACCGATGGGCGCTTCCTTCGCCTGCTTCTCCCGCAACAGCTTCATAGCGTCCACCACCGGCCGCTGCACCCACTTGGCTTTCTGATCGAGCTGCTCCATGGTCGGCGGCTCGAACGGCTTGAGCAGGTCGCCGAGCTTGGGGGTCTGACCGAATGCTGTCGTGCAACCCACTACCGCGACGAGGATCAAACTCGGATAGAGTTTCATCGATGTTTCCTTCTGGAAGCTCTGCCGCCAACGACCCCCGGTCAAATCTAGCCCTTTCGCAAAATTGCCGCAACCTGCGTTGGCGACTGGACTTCGTTCGTTTCTACGCAACCGGTGGAGCGCTGGTTTGGCCGTCCGCAGGCCCCAGCGGCAAACTCGGCAAGCAGATCAGGGATCGGCTGTCGCGCATCGACCGCGACTGAGCGTCGTCTGGCCCAAAGGAAGCGGGGCAGGAGTCGACTCGATTGACCTCCGGGAGCCGGCGGGCATCGCCCGCATAATCCCGGCCTACTTTTGCATTAGATATCGCACGTACACGGCTGAGCGGGTGCGGAAGCCTTCGTAAACGCCGGAACCCTCGATGGCGGCGAACTGCCGAAAGACGCTCATCAGGCGCGGGCTGCCGTGCTTTTCGAGCAGGGCCAACTTGCGCTGGCTGTCGCGGCGGAGGGCCTCGACGACGTTAGCGGTGATCTCTTCCTGCTCCAGCACGGTCAGGCCGGAGGCGATGATCTGCTCGTGCAGCCGGTCGCGGTCGGGAGTGCTCCGCAAGTCGGCGAACAGGAAGTGCCCGCCCGGCCGCAGCACTCGCCGCACCTGAGCGAGAAATGCGGGCATGGAGCCATAGCAATGCGACGACTCGACGTTGACGACCGCGTCGAACGAGCTGTCGGGCAGCGGCAGCGCCTCGGCATCACCGGCCAGGAACGTGAGCCCTTCCAGGCGATGCTGCTGGCGGCAAAACCGCACGGCCTTGGCCGAGAAATCGACGCCGTTCATCTGCCGGGGATGCAGGTAGCGCTTGAGGAAGGCCGCGCCTCCGCCGCGGCCGCAGCCCACTTCGAGCACGTCGCGCCCGGATAGCGGCACGCGGCCGGCGACGTAGTGATAGAGCTGGATCGAATAGCGGTTCGGCTCGTCGGCCGCTTCGAGTTCCAGCGGGTAAGCTTCGCCGTTAACGGGCGCAAAGCCGTAATTCATGAACCCCCAGTCGGCCACGCCATAGCCGGCCAGGTATTGATACCACCGCCGCCACAAGAACCGCTTGAACGCAGGCGACCGCGTGCTGAGTTCCAGGGCCAGGCGCATGACCAGATCGTTGAGCATCGTTTTCATAAAACGCGGGCTGCGGTTGTCAGAGTCAGGATTTTGCAGGAAAGTCGGCTGCTTTGGCTAGAGGCACGGACGTGCCTCGGCCAGGGCGCACCGAGCTAACCCAGCAAGCGGGCGGCGTGGTTCGCCTGGCAGGCGGCAACGACGGCGCTGGTGACAGCATCGGCTTCGGGACCGGTGAGCGTGCGGTCGGCGGCCCGCAGAGTGAGCGAGAGGGTCAGCCGCTTGGTGTCTGGGCCGTCCTTCTGCGGATCGCGATAGGTGTCAAGGTACTCGAGCCGCTCCAGCGCCGGGCCGGCCGCGGAGCGTACCGTCACCGCCAGGTCGGCCCACCGCACGCTCTCGGGGACGATCAAGTTGAGATCGCGGCCGATGGTCGGATACGGGCTCTGCGGCGCGTAGGTCGTATTCAGGTGGGCGAGTTGCTGCAGCAGGGAGAGGTCGATTTCCAAAATCGTCGCCGCGCCACGCAGGCCGAAGGCTTTCTGGCCAGCTGGCGAGACGTCGCCGAGGAAGCCCAGCCGCTGGCCGCCCAGCTCCAAAAGGCCGGCGCGATCGGAGGTCAGCAATTCATGGCAATAATCGGCCACTGTCAGCGGCTGGTCGATGTGCAGCGCGGCCAGCAGTGCCTCGACGACGCCCTTGGCGGCCAAAAAACCCCGGCCGCTGACGGCGGCCAGCGTCGGCTGCTCACGCGGCAACGCAATCGTCCCGCCTTGCGAGACGCCCGCCTCGCGCGGAGCGTGAGGACTACGATCAGGCACGTAGATTCGTGCCGTCTCGAACAGCTCGATCGACGGATTGCTCAGCGATTCGTTGATCCGGCGCACGTCGAGCAGGCTCGGCACGAGGCTGCGGCGGAGGCGGTCGGCCCCTTCCAGGAGCGGCGTGTTCGCCACCAGCGGCTCGGCGTCGGTCCAGGGGCTGAACGCGGCGCTCCACCGCTCGGGAACCACGCTGGCCGTGAGGGCCTCGTCGAAGCCGCCGGCGTTCATCACCTGCCGGACTTTGGCCAGCACCCGCTCGGCGTCCGACTTGTGCGAGGCGACCATGGGCACGCTGGCATCCTCGGGAATCTTGTCGTAGCCGTGCACGCGGGCGACCTCTTCGATCAGGTCGATCTCACGCGAGAGGTCGCGCCGCCAGCTGGGCGGGACGACGACAAAATCGCGGCCGCTGGCCGATTCTTCCAGGCAGCCGAGGGCCGTAAGTATCCGCCGCACCGCTTCCGGCGGGACGTCGATGCCGATGATCCGCTTGAGCTGGTCCAGCCGCAGGGTGATCGGCGGCCGCTTGGGCCGCGGCGTGCCCATATCGATCACGCCCTCGATCAGCTCGCCGCCGGCGTGCTTGAGGATCAGCTCGCAGCAGCGGCGGCTGGCCCAATCGACCATTTCGGGATCGGTGCCGCGCTCGAAGCGGTACGACGAAGGGCTGTGGAGCTTCAGCTTGCGGGCCGTTGCGCGAATCGAAAGCGGCGCGAACTGGGCGGCCTCGATCAGCACGTCGGTCGTCTGCCGCGAGACTTCTGTATCGGCGCCGCCCATGACGCCGCCGATGGCGACGGCTCGCTGGCCGTCGGCGATCATGCAGATCTCCGGGTCGAGCGTGTAGGTCTTGTGGTCGATGGCCTGGAACTGCTCGCCGGCCTTCGCCCGACGGACCACGATCTTGCGGCCCGCGAGCTTCTGAAAGTCGAAGGCGTGCAGCGGCTGCCCGCACTCCATCAGCACGTAATTGGTGCAATCGACGACGTTGTTGACCACCGGCTGCCCGACGGTGGCCAGGCGGACTGCCATCTGCGACGGAGACGAGCTGATCTTCACGCCGCGGATGACGCGAGCGCTATAGCGCGGGCAGAGGTCGGGGCAGGCGACTTCGATGCTGGTGTAATTCCGCAGGTCGTCGGCGATGCGGTGCGGCTCGCTGGCGGCGGGGGAGTCTTTGCGGGCCCGCGTCAGGTCGGCCCCGCTATACTTGAGCTGCAAGTTGAACAGCACGGCCGCCTCGCGAGCGATGCCGATATGGCCGAGGCAATCGGGCCGGTTGCTGGTCACCTCCAGATCGATCGCCCAGTCGCTTCCCAGCTGCTCGCTCCCCTCGTGGTTGAGCCCCGCCATCATCAGGCGCTGCACCAGCTCGGCCGGTGTGACCTTGAGCGGGATGAGATCGTTGAGCCAGTTCCAGGAAACGATCATGGGGAGGAAGTGCTGGTGGCTAGTGCTAGTGGCTAGGCAGTGCTAGGCTTTGTCTGAAAACCGGTATTCCGTGGCAAGACCGGTTTGGCGCAAACTGTGGGCCGATGGATCGGACCTTCTACGGAGGATGCAAGGATGCTGCGACATCGGCTTAGGGATGACGAATGGGAATTGATTGAGGACGTGTTTCCGCCGCGTGCAAAAACGGGCCGGCCGCCCGCGGATCGACGAAAGATCGTGGATGGCATTTTCTGGATCTTGCGGACGGGGGCGCCATGGCGCGACGTGCCTGAGGAGTTCGGCAAGTGGCACACGGTCTGGGACTTGTTCGACAAGTGGAACGACGCGGGCCTGCTGGACGAAATCCTGCGGCGGCTGCGA
>DASRJB010000782.1:0-4895 GCA_035649715.1 Pirellulaceae bacterium | reverse complement strand
ACCGCCAGCGCGATCATGGCAATGCGAGGCCAACGCGGCTGGCGAGCACCGATCATGGCCGCTCCGAAGCAGGAATATGGATCACCGTCAGCGAGCACGATTCCCAGCCGCGGGGTTGGCCTTTGCGCCAGCCGTCCCAGGAGATGAAGAGCCGCTCGCCTTTTTCATCGAGGGCGGAGCCAAAACAGCCGTCGGGGGTGTAGCCGTGCTTGTCCAGAAAGAGCTGGTGCAGGAAAGCCAGGACCTTTTTGCGGCCGGTCCGCACGTCGTATTGCACGACGGGCGTGCCGTCGCGCGCTGCGCCGCCGTGAGCGCCGGGAGCGTAGTACAAATAGCGGCCGGTGGGGTCGGCGTCGATCGAGGCGATGTATTCCTGGCTGGCGACGGCCGCCGAGCCGAGCTGTTTCAGCTCGCCCGTCTTCACGTGAAAGGCCCACAGGTCGGCGGCGGTGCCCGACGTGCCATAGACGATCCCCTGCGGCGTCTCGGCCGTCGCCGAGCGGACGTGCGGGACGCTGGCCGGCGTGATCTCGTTGGTCGCCGGGTCGTACCGCTTGCCTTCCCAGAAGACGCAGCCGGTCGATTTGGCAAAAATCAGCGTCCGCGTCGGACCGTCGTCCGCGACCTTGAGCAGCTTGCGGCTTTTGAGATCGAATGCGAAGAACTGGATCTTCTGGTTCGGCGCGTCCTTGCCGACGGCCGTGCCGCAATAGAGGATCATCCGCTCCGGATCGAGGACGCTCGCCGGCAGCGTGTGCTTCTCGATCGGATGCGTGGCGACGATTTCGGTCGCCAGAGTCTGCGGATGCGTCCGCAGAATCCATTCGCCCAGGTAGCCGTGGGCGTCGTCGGTCACCGTGGGCGAGCCGCGGTCGGTGCAGTAATAGAGCCAGCCGTCGCTGCCCAGGTCGATGCGGCTCTGCATCTCGCCGGGGCGATAGTTCATCCCGGGCGGGAACGCGTGCTGCGACTCCAGGAACTTCGTCGTGTCGCAGAGCAGGCGGAACTGTTTCGTGACCGCGTCGTATTCCCAGAGCAGCGCCGTGCCCCGCGGCGCGAGATGGTCGTTCGACGACGAATAGTACTTGTCACCGCGGACGATGCCATCGGAGCGGTGCGACCAGGGGTTGCCCGGATAATTCTGCTGTGGATAGAAGGCGAAATCGACGACCGGCGGCGTCTTGGCGACCAGCACTCCCTCGCGCAGGTTCGGCCCCGGAACCAGAAACGCGGGCGAATTTTCCGTGACCTGCGTCTGGCCACCGGCCAGCGTCGGCGGATAAGGCAGCGGATAGCGATCGAGTTTTTTCTTCGCCTTGCGCTCGTCCGGCGTTTGGGCGAAGGCACAAGCGATCAAGCAAAGCGTTAGGACAATTCCGGCCAGATGAACCGCGGATTTCGCGGATAACGCTGATAAGGGGAGTCTCCGATGCAAATCCGCGCCATCCGCGAAATCCGCGGTTGCCTTGCTCTTGTTTTCCGCTCGCTGATTCATCGCCGGTATTTACTGCGTAATCGTCAGTCGCTGGTTCGCCTTCACGTCTTTGCGAGTCAGCTTGCCTTTGCCGTGCGGCAGGATCGCTTCGATATCGACGCTGGCCAGCTCGCCCAGGCCGAAGTGGGCGATCGCCGGCTGGCCCGAGGCGTAGCCGTAGCCCGCGGCGATCTCGCGGCAGCCGAGGAGCGACGCGGCGTCACCCAGTTTGCCCGCGGGATAGATCAGCAGGCGGGTGCCGATGCCCATGCGGTTGACCCCGGGCGGACCGACGACCTGCAGGTCGAGCCAATTGCCGCCGGGCGTCTCGTTCTTGAGGAGCAGCGAGGGGGCTTCGATCCACCAATTGGCGAGGAACATGTCGAGTCGCCCGTCGTTGTCGAAGTCGGCCGTCGGACCCGGCGCGGTGTAGATGATCTTCTTCTCTTTCAGGACTTTGTCGAACAAAGTGCCAGAGCGGCCGATCGCCCGGTCCTCGGCCGTCGGAAAATCGTTGACTGCCAGCATCTCCTCGCGGAACTGCGGCAGGCCGCCTTTCACGCCCAGATTCTTGAAGATCAGCGGGTACGGCTGGCCGCCGGCGAACTTCACCTGGCTGGAATACAGGTCGGGCCAGCCGTCGTTGTCCAGGTCTTGCAGTTCGACGTGCGGGGCCTTGAGCGGCAGCGGCACGAGGCCGACTTTCTCGGTCACGTCGGCAAAGACCGGCAGGCCGTCCTTCACGCCCTGATGGAGGTACAGGCGATTGGCCACCGGCTGCTGCCAGGGGTTCGAGAAATGCTGCCCCAGGACCATGTCGGGCAGGGCGTCGCGGTTCACGTCGCAGAACGTGACGCCGCAGACCATGTTGTCTCCCTTGGCGGTGGGCCAGGCGAAGACCTCGCGCGGCGCTTCGCGGAACTTGCCGCGGCCGTCGTTGATGAACATCACGTTGCCGCCGCCCGACGACGCGAGGAAGAAGTCGGGCCAGCCGTCGCCGGTCAAATCGGCCGCGGCGACGCCCAGGCCGGGCACTCCCGCGGTCAGGCCGACCTGCTGCGAAACGTCCTCGAACTGCAGCCGCCCCAGGTTGCGGAACAACCGCGAGCTTTTGGTCGGCGAGCCGTTGTAGCCGGAGACCGGCTCTTCGCCGCACAGGATGTCGAGCAGTCCGTCGCCGTCGAAATCGAGGACGGTCACGCTGCGGCCGCCGAAGGCCGCCGGGCAGGCGCCGTTAGCGTCCGAGATGTTCGTGAACTTCCCGCCGCCGTCGTTGCGGAGCAGCTGGTTGCCCAGCATCGGATGGCCTTCCTTCGTGGCCAGCCGGCTGCCGGCGGGCGAGGGCATGCTGCCCAGATACAGATCGAGGTCGCCGTCGTTGTCGAGGTCGGCGAACAGGACGCCCGTGCCGCGGGCGGAAATCTTCAGGCTCGGCTGCGAGTCCTGCTCGAACTTGCCGTTCTGGTTGCGGAAGAACAAGTTGGCCTGCGAGCCGTCGTTGTGGAACGTGGCGACGTACAGGTCGAGCCAGCCGTCGCCGTCCACGTCGCCCCAGCCCGCGCCGTGGCCGCGGATGCCGGCGGCCGCGGGCAACACTCCGGCGCTGGCGCCGACGTCGCGAAAGACGAAGGGATACTCGGCCCGCGCGGCCAGGGGAAAGAACAGCACCAGGCCGACGAAACACGCCAAACAGCGAAACGCCATGCGGCAGCCCTCCAGGCTTGCAGACTAGCCCACCGCGGCCGGCCAAGTCCACAAAGTCCCGGCCGAATTCTTTCTTGATGGGAACTAGGTCCAGCCTATAGGATGCCAGTAGCCGAACTCGCCAGAGTTCGGACGGCGGGAAGGGATTCCGAATTCTGGCGAATTCGGCTACGCGATACGAAGCACAATGGCCAATTCCACGCCGCGTCACGCGTACAAAGAAATCCAGCTGCAGCAGCTCCGCAGCTTTTGCGAGACGGCCCGGCTGGGCAGCCTGACCGCCGCGGCCCGCTCGCTCGGGCTGTCGCAGCCGACGGTCTGGGAGCAGGTCCATTCGCTGCAGCGCGACCTGGGCGTGAGCCTGATCGAGCGGCACGCCCGCGGCTGCCGCCTGACGGAAGAGGGCCGCCGCGTGGTGACGCTCGCCGCGCCGCTGGTGCAGGGCGTGCGGGCCTTCAAGCGAAACGTGGCCGAGGCCCTGGAGCAAGAAACGTCGCGGCTGACGATCGCCACCACGCAGCGAATTCTCGTCGAGGACCTGCCGCGGCCGATCGTGGAATTCGAAAAAGCCCACCAGCAGGTGCAGCTGAGGCTGCTCGAGCTGCGGATCGAGCAGGTGCCGCAGGCCGTCGAATCGGGCCAGGCCGACTTGGGCTTCACGACCGAGCAGGGGACCGACCGCCGCAATCCCTGGCTGGGGTTCGAGCGGGGCTACGACCTGGAGGTGTTCCTGGTCACGCGGACCGATCATCCGCTGGCCCGCCGCCGGCAGGTCGCTCCGAGAGACCTGCTCAAGTATCCGCTGCTCAATTCGCCGCAGGGGATTCCCGATCCGACGCTGGCCGTGACGCTGCAAAAGCTGGGTGTGTTCGACGTGCAGCCGCGGCGGGTCGAGGCGTTTTACACGGCGGTGATCCGCCGCTATGTCGAGCTGGGGTTTGGGATCGGCCTGATCGTCGGGTTGCCGGGCCACCCGCCAACGCCGGGGCTGCACGAGCGTTCGATGAGCCGGTACTTCGGCCAGGTGACGGTGAATCTCGTCTGGCGGAAGGGCGATCCGCGGACCGGCGCTGGCGGGGCGTTTGCCCAGACGGTGCGCTCCTCGCTGCGCCCGCGCCGGAAGCGACGCCGGTAAGTGGACCCGCGGAATGTCGTGGACACATTGAAGCCTGAAGCGCGAGCGAAGGTCTGAGAATTCCTTCGCTCGCGCTTCAGGCTTCAATGCGGCCCCACTTAGCTCAAGTTTCGAACGCCGCGCGGACCTCCGCGCTTTGCAGGACCGAGAAGGCCCAGATGCCCATCGGCAGGCCGACGATCCAGCCGAACGTGCAGGGCAGCATCGCCATGATCGCCGCGACCAGCGACAAGCCGTGAGACTTGAGCTGCCGCATTCGCCACCCGGCGACGATCAGCGTGATCGAGAGGGCGATGTTCATAATGTAGAACAGCGCCAGCACGGGCATGAGCAACGCGACCGTGCCCATCCTATCGACAGAAGGTGGGGCGGCCTGCTGGCCAAGGATGATCGGCAGCGGCAGCGTGGCAAGCCCCAGCGCCGGATAACCGCTGCCAGCGGCTGGCAGCAGCGGCGTGAACATCGCGCCGCTTTTCTCCGCTGGCATCGTCTGCTCGTAAATCGCCGGCTCGTGGTATTGCTGGGGTTCGAACAGCGTCACCGCAGGAAGAACCAGCAGCGACAGTAGCACCGGCAAGATGC
>DASRJB010000781.1:0-3699 GCA_035649715.1 Pirellulaceae bacterium | reverse complement strand
GGCAGCCGCGCTGGCGGGAATGTTGAGGATATGCACGGCTGGGTCCCTTAACGTGCATATTCTGCATAATGCAAACGCGGGATTCACCGCGTAAGTGCTTGTGGCTGCGGCAGTTACGTCGTGATATGCAGTCCGGGATTTTCTGCGATATGCATGCACGTCGCGGAGCCGCAGCGACTCGGACGAGGCGGCGCGCATAATGCGCATAATGGAATTCAGGTAGATTTCGTCGTAAGGCATTGCCGCAATTGGAGTTGCGGCGTGAATCTGCCGTTTCGAAAAACCTCAAATGATGCGCGCATAGGCGCAGTCGTGGGACCTTGGCCGCATCAATAGTCCGCGATGGACCCGTCGGGGTCGAGCTTGGGGCCGCGCCACTGGTATTGATAGCTGGGGTCCTTGGCGGCAGCGGCCAGGGCGGTCTCGTCGATGTCGAGGCAGAGTCCGGTACCCTGGGGCAGCGTGACCTGGCCGTCGTCGCTCTTGGTCCAGTTGCGGCGGACGATTTTGCCCCACAACTCGTCGTCGTAGGCTTCGTGGATGAGAAACAGCGGCACAGCTGCCGCGACGTGGAAGCTGGCGGTCATTCCCAGGTACGACTGCGTGCAGTGCGGAGCCAGCGGCACGTAGTACGCCTCGGCCAGGGTCGCGATCTTCTTCATCTGCGTGATGCCGCCGGTGTAGCCGCAGTCCGGCTGCACGATGTCGATGGCGTTCTCGGCCAGGTACGGCAGGATGCCCCAGATCGTGCGGTCGCGTTCGCCGCAGGCCAGCGGAATGCGGACCTGCTGCTTGATGCGTTTGAAGGTCTCGATGTTTCCGGGCACCGCGGGCTCTTCGAGAAACAGGATTTCGTAGGGCTCGATCGCCGAGGCGAACTGAATCAGCGTGGCTGGCGGCACCGCACTGTGGGCGTCAAACATGACCGAGCCGTCCTTGCCGACGCGCTGCCGGGCCGCGCGGACGGCCGCGACCATCTGCTCGATCACGGCCGGATCGGCCGACTGCGGCTTGGGCTGATTGCCGATCTTCACCGCCTTGGTCGAGGGATAGACGCGGATCTTGTCGCGGGTCGGCCCGCCCAGCAGCCGATAGACGGGCACGCCCCAGAGTTTTCCGGTGATGTCCCAGAGGGCCATGTCGATGCCGGCGATCGTGTGCAGCATGAACGCGCCGCCGCGCTGGTTCCGCTCCGCGCGGTACAGCGTCTGCCAGAGGTGCTCGATCCGCGTCGGGTTTTGCCCGTCGAGCAGCTTGAACATCGCCTCGGCCAGGGCCGCCGCGACCGTGGGCACCACGCCCTTGATCTCGCCCCAGCCGCTAACGCCGTGGTTGGTGTCGAGCCTGACGAACACGCGGTCGCGGCAGATCGTGGCCCGCAGGCTGGTGAGTCGAATCGACGACGTGCGGTCCTGGGCGGCGGCCGCGGGATTCTGGGCGGACGAGTCCTGCTCGGCCAGCAGCGCCGCGCCCGCGGCGCAGCCCAGTCCCAACAGTCCGCGGCGCGAAAGGGCTTGCGAACGCAAAGATCGGTTCATGAACAACTCCAGCGATAGAGGAGGAAGCGGTGTTTCACTCGAAGCGAAAGGAGGGCCGTCGTCACTCGCGTCCAACGGGCGAGCCGACGGGGAGCGCAAGCGTCAGGGCGACCGTGGCCCAGCAGGTGGCCGCATAGGAGATGAACTGCGACTTGCCGTGCGGGAAGCCGCTTTCGAAGTAGGGATTGCTGGGAATCGCCCGCGTCCTTACGAACCACGAGCCGTCGGGCTGCTGCGATTGAAGCAGATGCGCCAGTCCCTGCCGCCAGGCGGGATCGGTGACGGCCGTGCCGCCTTCGTGGAGCGCGAACAACGCCAGGCCTGTGGCATAGGCGTCGGGCGGCATGTTGGCTTGCTGGGCCCATCCGCCGCCGCTCCGCTGCGCGGCTCGCAGGCGTGCGGCCGCCGCTTGCAAGTCGCCGTCGGGCGCCCCGGTCCACTTCAAGCCGAGCAGGCCAAACGCCAGGTCGTCGGTGGTCTGCGGCGGCTCCTCCAGGAGCCACTGCCGGGCGCGGCGGAGCCGCTCGTCGCGCGATTCCCGATCGGCCGCTGGGCCATAGCGATTGATTGCGAAGGCCGCCAGCGCGGTCGTGGTGATGCCGCCGGCCTGCATTGGCGCGCGGGCCGTATCGGTGAAGGTCCACCGCCCGTCGGCCTGTTGCCGGCCCGCCAGCAGCCGGGCGGTTGTCGCGAGCGCCTCATCGGGGGCAACGTTTTCGGCGGCGAGTCCCCACAGCCAGTAGCCGGCATGCACGGTGAAATTCCCAAACGGATCGGCCTGCGGCAGGGCCGCAGAGTCCTCCAGGGCTGCCTGATAGCGCTGTTGCCGGCGAGCATAGAACCCGCGGACGCGCTCGATCTCGGCGCGGGCCAGGTTTTCGTTCACGGCCAGGCCGCGGCTGCGAGCGAGGGCGACTGTCGTCAGGATCAACCCCTGATGGTGACAGGAGATGCACCGCCCCTCGGAGCGTTCGCGAAACGACTGCGCGCCGGCCTGCAGCAGCGGCAGGCTCTTGCCCACGGCTGCGCGCAGGACCTCGATCTGCGGCGTTTGCGCGGCAGCCTGGCCGCACAGCCAGCAGGCCAGTCCGGCGAGCGCGATCGGTGTCATAGGGAAGCCTCATTCGCGAACGAATACACCCAGCGGCGAAGCAAATTGGCCCGACCCGACGCCCCCGCCCCCAAAGACCGTCCAATTCGCGCCGCTCATGTCGTCCATCCGCACCAGGCGATGATTGCTGCTGCACTGGGTGACGTAGATGCGGCCCGCGCGATCGACGGCGATTCCCGTCGGGGCGTACAGACGCTGCGGTGCGTCGCCGATGCCGAACGAGCCCACCGTCGTCCAGTTGGCGCCGCGCATGTCGTCGATGCGGACGACGCGGTCGTTTCCCTGGTCGGCGACGTAAATCCGCCCCTGGCTATCGATGCAAATCCCCGCGGGGTTGATGAACTCCCGCTCGCCGCTGCCGTAGCGTCCGAGCTCGGTCCAGTTCGTTCCTTGCATGTCGTTGCAGCGCACGATGCGAAAGTTGTCGAAGTCGGCAACGTACAGCCGGTCCTGGCTATCCACCCAGACGCCGGCCGGGTGGTGAAACTGCCGCTCGCCGCTGCCGGCCGAGCCGAGGCTGACGCGCCCGGCGCCGCTCATATCGTCGATCCGGACGATGCGGTGCCGCCCTCCGTCGCTGACGTAAATCCGACCGGACCGATCGAGGCAGACCCAGCAGCCCAAGTGGCGGTTGGGCGGGCGATTCGGCTCCGGCTCCAGCTGGTGAGTGACCCAGCCCGCACCGTAGAGCTGGTCCAGGCGGTGCAGTCGCGGCTCTTGCTCCGCGACATACAGACGGCCGCTGGAATCGAGGCAAATGCCGACCGGATACCGCAAGTCCACCGGGCCGGACTCCCCGCAGGTCGTCCAGTCCTCGCCATGCAGGCCCGTCACTCGCACCACGCGATGGTTGGCCCAATCGGCGATGAAGATCTGCGGCTGGCGAGCAGCGACAGTCGGCGGAGGCGCTGTCGAACCGGCGTGGTTCGGACGGCATCCGCCAGCCAGCAGCAGCGTGCAGCAGGCGGCCCGCCAGGCGGCCGAGAGTTCGCAGGTGCAGCTTCCCCCGCGCATCTCAATTCGATTTCAAGGCAAAGTCGGCCTTGTCCG
>DASRJB010000780.1:0-2121 GCA_035649715.1 Pirellulaceae bacterium | reverse complement strand
TCTTGCTCGGGTCGAGCTGGAAGGGATAAGGGTCCGAGCCCAGCTTCCCATCAAGGCGAATCTTGTATTGGTCGCCGCTCACCACCCACTGCACGTTTCCCTCCGTCGATTCGCCGTTAGCGACGCACGACACCATCGTCCAGGTCCCCTGCCACTGCTGCCTGTCGTCGGCCGCTGCCGCCCCGATCAGCCCACTGGTCAGCAAACCGGCAAACAGAATGGTCTTCCAGCGAAGCACGGCAATTCCTCCAAATGTGATTGGAAACACGGTTGCTACTATCTACGCCCTAGCCCTGCCGCTGCTGGCGGAATTAATGCTTGCCGCGCCGCTTTATGCCGATTGCGCCGAGGACGACCTGCCATTGTCTTTGACAACGATCGCTCGATTGCTCAGAATCGGGGCATTCCAGAACGCATCGGAGTTGCAGCATGACTGACTTCCAACTGAACCGGCGGCAGGCGCTCATCGTGGGCGGCCTGGGCGCGCTCAGCATGGGGATGCCGGGGGCGGTGATCGGCAGCGATCAGCTCGACGCGCAGGGCAACGCGTCCCGGGCGGAGAAGTCGTGCATTTTCGTGCTCCTCTGCGGCGGACCGAGCCACGTCGATACCTGGGACATGAAACCCAACGCGCCGGCCTCGATCCGCGGGCCGTATCAGCCCATCGCCACCAAGGTGCCGGGGATGCGGATCAACGAGATGCACACGCAGCTCGCGCAGCGGACCGACGATTTTCTGTTGATCAATTCGATGACCCACCCGGGCTCGATCAGCAATCACTTCGACGCGATGCACAACCTGCTCAGCGGCCAGTCGGTCGTCCGCGTCCGCGAGGGCATGCCCGACGATCAGCCGTACCTCGGCTCGTTTGTGGCCCGGCACAAGCCCAGCAAGCGGAACCTCGTCTCCAACGCCTGGCTGATCAAGTGCGTCGGCCCGCCCGTCTTTTGTGCTCCGAACATCGGCATCGGCGGCTACCTCGGCTCGGCCTACGCCCCCGTGTTCGTGGGCTCGGCTGAAAACCACCCGGCGATGGCCACCTTCAAGCCGCCGGAGATCTACGACTTCGGCAACGAGGAGGACCGCAACCGCCGCAAAGATTTGCTTTCGTCCCTCGAGTCCCGCAAGCTCGACCGCGACGCCCGCGGCAAAGACTGGTCGGACCTGCGGGCCAAGGCCTACGAAGCCCTGACCCGCCCCGAAGGCCGGCAAGCCTTCGACATGAGCCGCGAGCCGGACAAGGTCCGCGAGCGTTACGGCATGCACCCGCTGGGGCAGAATCTGCTGCTGGCCCGGCGGATGGTCGAGGCCGGCGTGCGGTTCGTCACCGTCAACGGCTGGGCCGGCCAATCGACGCACGACAAGCAGGGCCCGCCCAGCAGCAGTTGGGACATGCACGGGGGCAACATGGGCATGGGCAACGCCTTCGGCGACGGCTCCTACGGCATGGGCTTCTGCCTGCCGCGGCTGGACCAGGCCCTCTCCGCCCTGCTGACCGACCTGAAGGACCGCGGCCTCCTCAAAAACACGCTCGTCGTCTGCATGGGCGAGTTCGGCCGCACGCCCAATATCCTGACCCAGGAGCCGCCCGGCCGGCAGCACTGGCCCCAGTGTTTCTCCGCGATCCTCGCCGGCTGCGGCATCCGAGGCGGCGCTGTCTATGGCAAGTCCGACAAGCACGGCGCCCAAGTCGAAAGCAATCCCGTCCGCCCCGAAGAGCTCGCCGCCACCATCTACCACGCCCTCGGCGTCCCCCTCAACGCCCCGCAAAACAACAGCGGCATCAGCCGCCCCATCACCACCGGCAAGCCGATCATGGAGCTGTTTGGGTGAATCGCAGCCGGGCGGACGATTGCTCTTTCTCTTGCTCCCGCCGCGTGGATCGAAGGCCAGCCGCCCTCCTCGTTCGTCTTGCTCTTGACGGCCGAGGTGCGTGCTTGCCCCCCGCTCCCCAATGACCACTGCACCGCAATCCGCCGCGGCGGCTCCACCCAAAAATCGCGGTGGTCGTTCTCGCTGCTCACGCTGCTGTTGGCGACGGGCCTGATCATGGCGGTCATTTCCCACGTCCGCACGTCGCGGATCCTCGAAAACTACCGCGAAAAGTCGGACGACCTGGAA
>DASRJB010000779.1:0-7125 GCA_035649715.1 Pirellulaceae bacterium | reverse complement strand
GACGCCGAAGGAAATCTGCCGGACCGGGTTTAGCCGGTTGGCGGCTTGAGCCTGGCCAACTCTGCTTTCAATCGCTGGATTTCCAGTTCCGCCGCGGCCGCGCGAGCCCTGGCTGCGTCGGCTTGAGCTTCAGCCGCTTCGGCATCGGTCAATAGCAGCTGTCCCGTGGCGGAGTCGGCGGCGACAAGTCCCTTGTCGTCGAGCCAGAATTTTACACCCAACTCGTGCGAGCGGATCGCCCCGCTGCCGTCGGCCGCGATTGGCCCGCGGCCTTCGCCGAGTAGCCGATATCCCATCAGTGGCGGCGTAAGGTACTCCGCCGTCGGATCGTAGAGAAAGTACTCGCTCACGCCGATTCGCGCGTAAGTCCGCGGCTTAAAGACCTCGTCTTCTCGGCGAGTGCTCTGCGAAGTCACTTCGAAGACTACGGTGGGCGGGCGACCCTCGACCCAGGTTTTGAATGTGCGGCGAAAGCCGGGCTCGGCGCCGAGCGCCACGAAGACGTCGGGCACGCACACGTCGAATACTCGGCCTTCCGTGAAATACACGAGCAAGTCGCAGCCGACGTAGGCTGGCCGGCCAGCGTATCGCCGGCTGAGCAGGTCGTACAGGCGATTCATCCAATACCGATGCAGATCGGTTTCGCCCATCGGCTTGCCGTCCGATTCAGGATATTCGATTTCGGAAATCGAGGGCGCCAGACTCATTTCTGTTTCCTAGCCGCGCGGCTCGCGAACATCTCGTGTATTGTACCAGCCATACGCCACCGCGACAGCAATTCTTGCTCGATCGGACGCGCACGATGAAGCTCTCCCTCCTCATCACCTGCCTCGGCGACGTCATCCGGCCCGATGCCGGCAAGGCGGTGGTGCGGATTCTGCGGCGGCTGGGGCATGAGATCGACTTTCCGCAGGCACAGACCTGCTGCGGGCAGCCGATGTTTAACAGCGGCTATGCGGAATTGGCCCGGGAGCAGGCGAAGCACACCATCGGTGTGTTCACGGGCGATTCCGCCGTGATCGTGCCCAGCGGCTCGTGCGCGGCGATGGTCAAAGTGGAGTTTCCGCACTTGCTGGAGGGCGACAAACAATGGCATCCGCGAGCGCTGGACCTCGCGCGGCGGACGTTCGAGTTCAGCGACTTCCTGGTCAATCGCTTACAAGTCGTCGATGTCGGCGCGCGGTTCGTGGGCAAAGTCGCCTTCCACTTCGCCTGCCACTCGCGAATGCTCGGCCTGAGGAATGAGGTCGAGACGCTGGTGAAGCACGTCGCCGGCGCGACATACGTCCCACTCAACCGGCAGGACCAGTGCTGCGGCTTCGGCGGCTCTTTTGCAATCCGCTATCCGCAGATCTCGGGCAGCATGGTGGAAGACAAGATGCAGTGCATCCTGGCCAGCGGGGCCGACTGCGTTGTCTCGACCGATGCGGGCTGCCTGATGAATATCGGCGGCCGGCTGCACCGCGCGGGGAAGACGGTGGAGCTATTGCATATCGCCGAATTGCTCGACCGGCGGTAGCGCCTTGGCAGCTGGCACGCGGGAAGGCGTGGGGGCGGGAGGAACGTAGCCGCTCGACAGCTTGGCGATGCACACCACAAACGTGCAGACAATCATCCAGCGCGAGATGCGTCCACGAATTGAGCTGCGGGCGGGCATGGCGCTACCGAACTGTGAGTGGTGGAAGAGACTTCGGTCAACTCAAGATATAGGTCAATATTGGGGCCGAAGCGCGTTTCACAGGTCGGTCTTCCGCTCCCCGGCCGCGTGTTGGCGGCCGATTACTCGTTGCGCGCCGAAGGCAACGGCTGTAGCGGCCTGACAGGCGACACTACGACCGTCGCCATCGCGCTGGACCTCGCCCGCCGGAACGCTTCCGCAGACCTAGAATCTGAAAACGCCCGCGCCAACGTCTGCCAGAAGGGGAGCCATGAACACGCCCGCCACCGCATCTGCCGCCGGTCCGCTTCTCCCGATTCGCCGGGCGCTCCTGCGCGGGCTGGCCGTCATCCTGCCGCCGCTTCTGACGGTGGTCGTGTTCCTGTGGGCCTGGAACATGATCGACACCTATATCCTCGTGCCCTGCGAGAACATCGCGGGGCAACTGGCCGTCTGGGCGGTCCGCGACGTGAAGTCGGGTGTGCCCGATGGGGCAGTGGTCTATCGAGAGCAGCCGCAGGGTCCGGTCGCGAAATTCGACTACAAAGGCACGACGTACGTACCGGTCGGTGCCAGCAACAAGTACATTCCGGCGGAGGTGTTCAACAACGTCGTGGCCAACCCGCGGCAGGATTCTCCCGCCCCGGTCACGGCCAACGCCTACTTCGACCACTATGTTCACGCGAAATACCTCCGCCGCGAACGGACGGTGCCGATGTTCCTGGCGACCTTCCTGCTGGTGCTGTACCTGACGGGCAAGTTCATGGCCGCGGGCGTGGGCCGCTATGTCCGCCGCATCGGCGAAGGCGTCGTCGGCCGCATGCCGATCGTCCGCGACGTCTATTCGGCCGCCAAGCAAATCACCGAAACCATCTTCAGCGAGCAGGAGCTGCAGTTCCATCGCGTGGTCGCCGTCGAGTATCCCCGCAAGGGCCTGTGGACGATCGCGTTTGTCACCGGCGAAGGCTTCAAGGACATCCGCGACGCCGCCGGCGAGCCGATCCTCAGCCTGCTCGTGCCCACCTCGCCGATGCCCGCCACGGGTTTCACCTGCACGGCGCTCAAGCGCGACACGATCGAGCTCGACATCACCGTCGATCAGGCCGCGCAGTTCATCGTGAGCTGCGGCGTCGTCATTCCCCCGCACCAGCAGTGGAACGCCAAGAGCCGCGAAATCCGCGACGACATCACCCGGCAAGTGCTCGACCAGGCCGACCACGCCCAGCGGCTGGTCAATTCGGCCTAAGGGCAAGCTGGCAGCTTGCCCTACGAGGCGAGCACGGCCTTCAGCACCGCATCCCACGGCGCGCGGTAGGGACGGTCCAATAGCAGGGCGGCGTCGGCGTCGTTGCGGATCGTCTCTTGCCGCGCGTCCCACTGCAGCGAGCGGCCGAGGCGGAGCGAGAGGTTCGCCAGGTGGCAATAGGTCGCCACGCGCTGGCCGCTCGCCAGGTCGGAAACGGGCGGGTGCCGCGTCTTGACGCAGTCGAGGAAATTCCGCACGTGGCGGACGAACTGGCCTTGCGAATCGCCGCGGCGGTCGCTGCCGGCCGTCGTCCAGAGCCTGGTTTCCATTGGCTCGGACTGTCGCGCGACGCCGCCCACCGGCTGGGCGTCGGTGAACTGCGGCACGGCGTTTTCCGGGCGGATCACACGGTCGGGCGTGATGGCGTAGCCGCTGCGGGAGATCGAGAGCGAGCCTTTCGTGCCATAGAACACGAGTCCCGGGCCTGTTGATTCGCCCTGCGATGCCTCGCGGTGCGACCAGGTCACAGTGAAACCAGGAAAAGTGAAGCCCGAAAAATCGAAGACGGCGTCCTGCGTGTCGGGGGTCTCGCCGTTGTCGGCCAGGGCGAACCGGCCGCCGAAGCTGGCAACGGATTTCAGCACCAGCGGACCGAGGAACCAATCGACGATGTCGAGCGAGTGCTGGCCGAGGTTCGTCATTTGCCCGCCGGAGTAGTCCCAGAACCAGCGAAAGTGGTACAGGCCGCGGTTGGGGTTGTACGGCCGGTCGGGCGCCGGGCCGAGAAACATGTTCCAGTCGAATCCCGCGGGCGGCGGGCTGTCCGGCGGCTGGCCGAAGCCCGGCATGATGTTGCGGAACGACTGCATCCGCACGCTGACGATCTTTCCGATATGGCCGCTTTGGATGAGCTTGCGGGCGGCGGCGTAGTGCGGGCCAGAGCGCTGCTGCGTACCGACCTGCACCACGCGGCGGTGCTTGGTCGCGACCGCGAGCATCCACGCTCCCTCCCGCGGAAAGAGCGTTACCGGTTTTTCGACATACACGTCCTTGCCGGCGGCGCAGGCCAGCATCGCCATCAGGGCGTGCCAGTGATCGGGCGTCGAAATCACGACCGCCTCGACGTCGCGGTCGTCCAGCAGCTCGCGGAAGTCGGCGTAGCCGCGGACATTTCCGCCGATCAGTGCCTTGGCCTCGTCCAGCCGGCCGGCGTGGCAGTCCGACACGGCCACGATGTTTACGTCGGGCTGCGCCTGAAAGTCGAGCACGTGCCGCTTGCCGATCAGCCCGTACCCGATGAAGCCGACGCCGATTTTGCCGCTAGCCGCGGTTGCCGAAGTTGCCGCGGCGGCGACCGTCGCAGCGCCCGCCGCAACTCCGCCCACAAAACTCCGCCGGGGCAGCCGCGAAACAACAGGTTGGATGGATGGCTCGGTCATGCCAGGGCTCCTAAGTCCGGACTATATCCAATCGCGGCCGACCAGTAAAATCAGCGGCGGACGGCATTCGCGGCGGGAAGCGGCCATGACCATCGGCAAAACGATTCGCGTTCGCGACCTGGCGAGCGCCCGCAGCGGCGACAAGGGCAATCACGCCAACATCGGCGTTGTGGCCAACGATGAGGCGGCCTACGGCGTGCTCGTCAGCCGGCTGACGGCGGTTCGCGTGCAAACGCATTTTCAGGAGCTGGGCGTCTCGCGCGTCGAGCGGTTCGAGCTGCCGAAAGTGCTGGCGCTGAACTTCGTGCTCTACGATGCGCTCGGGGGCGGCGCTAGCCGCAGCCTGCGGATCGACACGCAGGGGAAGCTGCTGGCCACGTCGCTGCTCGATCTGACATTTCACGCCAACGCAATCAACGACGACGACTGACTCCCGACTCCTGATCCCTGGCTCGCGGCCAATGACCGTCCTTGTCAAAAAGAACCCGCCCTCCGGCACGATCGTCTTGAGCCGGCCGGACAAGCGGAACGCGCTCTCGCGGCAGATGCTCGCGGACCTGATGCAGGCGCTGGACGACCTGCACCAGGAGCGGAAGGTGCGGGCGGTGATTCTGACCGGGGCGGGGACGGCGTTTTGCGCGGGGATGGACCTGGCCGAGATGCAGGCGACCGCGCAGCAGCCCGACTCCCAGTCGCAATGGCATCGCGATGCGGTGCAGTACCGGGAGCTGATCGACAAGCTGCTCCAGTATCCCAAGCCGATCATCGCGGCGGTCAACGGCCCGGCGCTGGCGGGAGGCGCGGGGCTGGTGCTTGCCAGCGATATCGTTGTCGGCACGCCCGAGGCCCGCTTTGGTCTGCCCGAGCCCAAGCGCGGGATCGTCGCCGGGCTGGTCTCGCCGCTCTTGGTCTTCCGCGTCGGGGGCTCGCACGCGGCCAACCTGCTGCTCACGGCACGCACGATCGAGGCGTCCGAAGCGCAGCGGATCGGCCTCTATCACGAAGTAATAAAGAACGACCTGGTTTGGGCGCGGGCCCAGGAGATCGCGGGAGAAATCGCCGCCAGCGCCCCCGAGGCGCTATTGCTCACGAAGCGGATGCTGAACGAGACGATCGGCGAGCACCTGCAGACGCAGCTGTCTGCCGGTGCGGCAACTAGCGCCACAGCCCGCACGACCGAAGCGGCCCGCGAAGGGCTCGCGGCATTTCTGGAGAAGCGCGAGCCCAAGTGGCAGTAGGAGAATAGGAAAACCCAAGAACCGAAGATCCAAAGAACCAAAAGGGCGGAATTTGGTTCTTCGGATCTTTGGTTCTTGGAATTTCGGCGCGTTACTTCCGCTCTTCCAAATGGAGAGTCTTGATGATCTCCTCGGCGCCCGGCGTGAGGCGGCGAATCTTGGCCGCAATGTGGGCCTTCTCGCTCTGAGTCGCTTTGGCCACGCGCCGTTTGAAGACCTTGAGCTTCTTCTTCCGATGCCGCCGCTGCCGCAGCTCCTTTTGCCGTTCGATAATGCCGCCCATGCCGATTGCTCCGCCGCCAGGATCAGGGGAATCCACCAAAGTATCAGTGCGCTGGCGGCCCGTCAACGCTGCGGCTGTGAGCGAAAGCGATGCCGCCACGCCAGCCATAACATGTACAGCAATGTGCCGGTAGGCGGCAGCCAAAAGACGAGCAGCACCAGCATCTCGCCGCCGGGGATCATGTTCCCGCCTGGCCTGCCGGCACAGAAATAGCCCACCACCGCCAGCCCGAACCCCACGGCGGTTGCCGCGGCTACCGCGAAGGGCGTCGCTAACAGCAGGCCGACGCGGTGTTCTTTGGTCGCGGGGACGTCTTGGCGCGGCCACCAGAGCACCGCCCCAGCGATCATCAGCCCGGCGAGCACGAGAAATGGAAATACATACGCGATCCCAAGCAGATCCGACGGGAAAACGTAAAGGGCCTTGCAGGAGCCAAACACGGCGATCGCCATCGCCGGCGGCGTGAGCAGCAGGAGAATCGCCAGCGCGAGGCTGCGCTTGGCAACGTTGACTCCGCTCAGCGGTTTGCCGGTTCTCGGCGATTCGTACGGGTTGGGCTCCATCTGGGCAGTCTAGCCGCGCATGAAAAAGCCCCGCCAGACGGTGGCGGGGCCGCGGTTGATTCAGCCATTGCAGATCGCGAGCGCCCTACTTCAGCTCTTTGATCCGCAGGTCCTTGAACTGCACGGTCATCGGCGGGCCGGCGTGGGCCTGCAGGGCGAGGATGCCCGTGGTGGCGGCTTTGTCCTTCTGGTTGTCGATCGTTTCCGACATCAGCGTGCCGTTGATGTAGTGCTGCAGGTGGTTGCCCTTGGCGATGATCGTGTAGTCGTTCCAGTCTTCCTTCTTGATCTTGGCTTGCAGCTCATCTTTGTCGGCGAACGTGGTCGCTTCCTTCTTGCCGTCGGCGCCCACCGTGGCCTTGGTGCCCCGCTCGGCCAGGATGGCGCGGAACCTCTCTTCGTACAGGATGCCGGTATAGCGCGGCGTGGAATCGATGTCCGCCTGGTAGCCGCCGACGACGAACTTGGCTTCGTCGAGAACCTTACTGCGGTATTGAATGCCGGAGTTGCCGCCCACGATCTTGTACTTGGCTCGCAGCTCGAAATCGCCGGGCTGCCCGCCCTCCCAGATCAGAAAGGTGTTGTAAGTCAGGCGATTCTCGGGCGTCGTTTTGGCGGTCAGCGCCCCGTCCTGCACGCTCCAGTAGGTCTTGTCGCCCCGCCAGCCCGTGAGGTCCTTGCCGTTGAAGATGCTGGTAA
>DASRJB010000778.1:0-10580 GCA_035649715.1 Pirellulaceae bacterium | reverse complement strand
TCGGGACGCGCTTTGGCCCGTGCCAAATCGTTGCCTGCGTAGCCGCAGTTCGGGCAGACCGCCTGGCCCGCGGGCGGCGGACGCTCGGCGTCGCAGGCAAAGCGAAAGCCGCAGTCGCCGCAAGTGACCGCAAAATGTGCGGGCAGCAGCAGCGGCGCCATCGAAGGGCCGTCGATGGTCGCCGGCCGCAGCAGTCCCTCGACAAACCACAGCCGCAAAGCCGAGAAAGCGGCGAGCCCAACGAGAATCGCGGCGATCACCCACCGCAGTCGGACGAGCGGCGGCGCGCCCCGCGGCGGGGATTTTTCGCCGTCCGCCGGCCTTTCCAAAAGCGGAGCGAAGGTCCGCGTCGTCGCTTCACCGGCGTGCATGCTTACTTGCCCAGGGCGGCAGCCGTCAGCTCGCCGCGGAACACGAAGAACACCGCTCCGCACAAGCAGAGGGCGGCCCACAGGTAGTCGAGCTTGATCGGCTCCTTGAGGAACCAGATCGAGAACGGCACGAACACGCTGAGCGTGATCACTTCCTGCATGATCTTCAGCTGGCCCACTTGCAGGTGAGCCTCTAGCGCCCCGATCCGGTTCGCCGGCACCTGCAGCAGGTATTCGAGCAGCGCGATCCCCCAGCTCACCAGCGCCGCCACCAGCCACGGCTGCTTTTCCAGCCCCCGCAAGTGGCCGTACCAGGCGAAGGTCATGAAGACGTTGGAGGCGATCAGGAGCAAAACAGTTCTGACGACGGCGGAAGAAGCCACGGCGTTCCCTCGCGAATGGTCAAATGCCCGCACCGCTGACGAATTCGTCGTTGATCGGATCGAAGAACCGCTCAACGCTGGCGGCGACGATCGAATACATGTTCATGTACACGAGAGCCGGCGAATAAATGTGGAGCGTGATCAGGTCCTCGCCCTCCGGCTGCAGGTTCGACATCTGGTGCATGTCGGCGTCCTGCGAGGCGCAGGTGGAGCCGGCCGGCAGGTGCCGCGAGCCGAGGGCGTAAACCATGCCGTTGGGAGCCGCGGCGAAGGTCGTTTCCGTTGCCACGCCGCGGATCACCTTCACGCCGCAGCTGGAGCCGGTGTGGTCGTGGATGGGGCTCCGCTGCCCGCTCCGCCAGCAAAGGACCAGGGCCTGATAGCCCGGCCCGGCGTACATCAGGTTGCGGATGTAATGCTCCGGCGAAAACCGCAGAAACGGCTGCACGTCCTTGAGCGTCACTTCGGTCCGCGCGAGCCACTGGCTCAGCGCGGCCAGCGGAATGCGGCCGGCGTACGGATCGAGTTCGGCGAGAGCGGCTATCGGCGGTCGAGGCATACGTAGGGCACCAAATCTCGAGCATAAAGCGTCAATCAGATTCCCGCTCCGAGGCTGTATTCCAGATCGACGTCCAGCGGCAGGCGAGCGTTGCTCTCGGCGAACGCGTTCATGTCGTACCGCAGCACATCGACGTCGCCGCTGGCAGCGTCGGCCGCCGCCCTGGGTTCGACCCGCACCGGGATCGGCCGGCTGAAGTGGATCAGGTAACCGCCCAAGAGCGAATCGTGCTCCGCCGGCTGCACGCGCCCACTGGTCGAGATCGCCCGCGAGACGAGCCGGCTGAAACCGGGCGTCCGCACGTCCCACAAGTACTCCCACATGATCCACGAGTACGGCGCGGAGGGGCCGAGCAGTTCCGCCTCGCGCCAGGTCGAGCCGCCGTCGGTGGAAAGCTCGACTTTGGCGACCGCCTCCTCGCCGGCCCAGGCCAGGCCGAACACGCGCTGCTTGCCCAGGCCGAGCGCTTCGCCGGCGAACGGCCGCACGATCTCCGACTTGACCGCCATGCCTTGAATGCCGACCGTCTCCGGCCCGCTGGCCCCGGCCCGCTGCACGGTGTACTTAACGGTTTGAAAGTAGCCCTCGAACGGCACGGGCGAAGCCTCCAGCCGCGTGAGCCACTTTACCGATGCGACGCCGTACCAGCCGGGCACCAGCAGCCGCGCCGGGAAGCCGTGGCTGGGCGTCAGCGGCTCGCCGTTCATGCGCAAGGCCACGAGTGTGTCGCGATGGCGGGCCTTGGCCAGCGGCAGGCCGCGGGCAAAGTGCATCGGCTCTGGATGATCGGGCTCCGTCCCGCGGTCCGCGCCCATGCAGACGATTTCGACCGCATCGGACTGGATGCCCGCCAGATCCAGCACCGAACCCAGCGTCACACCCGACCACTCGGCGTGGGCCACCGCGCCTGCGCCCCAGGGCACGCCAGCGGCCTTCTTCGCCAGAAACGAGCGGCCGTTGCCGGCGCACTCGAGCGTCGCCAGCAGCGTCCGCTGCGGCATCGCGTCAAGGTCGTCCCAGTTCAGTTCCAGCGGCCGCGCCACACGACCGCCGACGGCCAGCCGCCACGACTTCTGCTCGATCGCCGGCACATCGAAGTGATTGCGGACGAAGAACAGCCGCGTGGGCGTGACCCAGCCGTGGACATCGGCCAGGGGCGTTTCGCTGTTTTCGGGCGATTGCGTGACGAACTTGCGCTGCTGGGGCATGCGAACCCTCTGACGTAATAACGCGATTCGAGGTCGAAACCTGTCGCCCGAAAGAAGACCGGGGCGTTCTGAGGCCCATTTTGCGGCAAGCGGGCCGCTGAGGCTAGCGCAGCTGCGGGCCAAAACAAAAGCACCCTGGCGGCAAGCCGCCAGGGTGCTGCATAGTCGTTTCAGCAGGTCCTTAGAGACCGACTAGAAATCGGTGATGTTCTGGCCGTCGTCGCGGGTGGACAAGCGCTTCACGATGGCGGCGTGAGTCGTCTTCGTCAGCGCCTGGGTGTGGCCGTCCATGAACACCGCGAGCACCACGTTCGGATGCGCCGAGAGCAGCGGCCGGTTGTTGCCGATGTTGCCCGCGGCTGTGGTCGTGGCGGTGCCGATGCCCGTGATCGGCTGACCCAGGTTGGCGATGAGGGCTCCCTTGCCGTTGAAGCCGATGCAGGCGCCGGCCGGGTTGGGAAAGGCGCGAAGCGTGGTGAGATTGAGCACACTGCCGGCGGCGACCGTGTTGGTGGCAGGCGCCTTGAAGGCGTTGCTCGTTCCCTGGAACCAGCGGCCGCCCGGGCCGCCGCTCGAAATCGCACCGCCATCCACCCGGACGCGCACGTAAGTGGCGGTCGCGTTCGCTTGCAGATAGAAGTAGTCGGACGATTCCGACACCACGATCGTGCTGGACGTGCCGTCGATATCGGCCGCCATGTTGAAGCACTCGTTAATCACGAGCAATCCGCCGCCGCTCACATAGCCGGCATTGGGGCCCGGAGCCGCCGATCCGCTCGGCATGGCGCGGGTCTCGATGAACGCCGTCTCTGTCGCGACGGACTGCGTCGATTGCAGGGCTGCGACGCCGTCGCCGGGTGTGGCACTCTGAACGGCGCCGGCAATCCCGACGTAGGACGGGGTGGTGAGCAGTGCCGAGCCAACGGTCTCCGTTTGCGGCAGCGGGCTGGAGGGGCAAAGCATCCAGGGAATCTTCTGGTTGTGAGAAACCGCCGAAACGGTGCCCGCCGTGCCGTTCGTCGAGTTGAAATCGACGCCCGTGTTGGCGGCATTGCCGATGATGCTGAACTGCTCAATCTGATCTGCCAGGTTCTTCTGCTCGCAGAACGGCAAAAGGCCGACGTACCAGCTCGGGCCCCAGAAGTTCGTCCGGCCAGTCACCGCGGGGTCAGCTCCCTGCCGCGAGCGGGCCCCGTAGGGCAGGCTGCTGAACACGTCGTGATAGTTCTGCAGACCCAGGCCGATCTGCTTCAGATGGTTGCCGCACTGCATGCGGCGGGCGGCTTCGCGGGCGGCTTGCACCGCCGGCAACAGCAGCGCCACGAGCACGCCGATGATGGCGATCACCACCAGCAGCTCGACGAGCGTGAACGCTCTCTTTCTCATACCAGGCTCCCTTGTGATAACAAAACAGATGATGAAACCGCGGCAAGTAAATTTGTCGCGGTAAGAACGCCGAAGTGCGCAAAACTGACGGTATAAACCCCCAATAAAACGACAAGTTCCGCGGCATTATTTCGTAGTAACTACGGCAAAATGACGCACTACAATGCAGCAAGATCGCAGACGGGCGGCCAAAAGTCAAGTAACCGACAGGAATTTCGAGATTCAACTGCTGGGCAACATTGCCTCTCGTGGCGTATCCTGAGAAAGACGGCACCTGCCATCTCATAATTACGGATGTAAAAACTAACTCTTTCTTGTGGTTGGATCGGACTCTGGCCAATGCCCAGCCTTCCGCTCAACCGGCGACTTCCGACCACAGTTCTCGCCTTTCGCGGGTACAACGTTACGAATCTGGGTCGGACGGCCGAACTGCTGGCCCATCCCGCGTATGGAAGCACGGTCGAAAGCCACTTGCGGGGAGTTTCGGGCATCGCTGCCGACCTGCTACGTCGGCCGGTCGATCTGGTGGATCGGGTCCGCCGGGGCGAAGAAACGACACTGGCAACCTATGGTGATGCTGTCGCGCTGCTGATCGGCGTCCAGGCTGCCCAGCTGGAATTGCTGGGCAAATTCTTCGGCGTCGATTATCGCGGGGCGCAGTTCTCGTTCGGCTACAGCCTGGGAGAGATCGCGGCCCTCGTCGCCGGCGGGTTGCTCGATCCCGCTGCCGCCCTGCAAGTGCCGCTCTCGCTCGCCGACGACTGTGTGGCCTTGGCGGACGGCGTCACACTGGCCGTGTTCTTCACCCGCAGCCAGGCGATCGACTTCGGACTGGTCGAGCGGCTTTGCCTGGAGGTGAACCAGGCAGGCCGCGGCGTGATGGGAATCTCCTCATACCTCGCGCCAAACACGGTGCTGCTGCTGGGCCAGGGCGACACGCTCGAGCGATTCCTCGAGCGGGCCAAGACCCTGTTCGCCGTCCGTGTCCACCTGCGGAAAAACGACCACCAGTGGCCGCCGCTGCACACGCCGATCGTCTGGCAGCGGCAGATTTCCAATCGCGCCGCACAGCGGATGCAAACCCTCCCAATCAAGCTCGTCGAGCCGAAGCCCCGCGTCTTCTCGCTCGTCACTGCCGGCTACAGCTACACACCCACCAGCGCCCGCGAAATCCTCAATCGCTGGGTGGACCATCCGCAGCGCTTGTGGGACGGCATCTACGAGACGCTGGCCAGCGGAGCTTCGACCGTGATCCATCTCGGCCCCGACCCCAACATTATTCCCGCCACGTTCCGCCGCCTTAGCGAGGACGTCGCCAGCCAGCTGCAGGACAGCCGCAGCCTGCGGGCGCTTTCGGCAGCCGTGCGGCGGCTGTGGCTGCGCAGGATCCTGCCGCAGCGAGCCGCCCTGCTGCGCGCGCCTTACATCGAGCACATCATTCTCGAAGATTGGCTGCTGGCGCACACGCCGCCCAAGTAACCGCCTTGCCCTGGCCGATATCAGGCATAGACTTGAGGAAAGGAGTCCGGTCATGCGATTTCATCTCCGCTACTGCGCGTCGTGAGGCTATGAACCCGAGGCCGTCAGTTTGGCGGCCAGGCTGCTCACCAATCTCAAGCGACGGATCGCGGTGTTTGAGCTGGAGCCCTCCACGGGAGGCTGCTTCGAGCTGACCCTCGACGGCCAGCTGATCTATAGCAAGCTCCAAACCGGCGAATTCCCCAGCGAAGACGCCATACTGGCCCGCGTCGCGAAGGCCGCGTAGCAGCTACCTCTTCACCTTCGGCTGCGGCTTGGGGTCGAGGTTGGCGTCCAGGTCAGCGGGCGTGACGCGGGACTCGACGCCGCCGGAGGGGACTTCGACCTTGGCGACCCACACCAGGGCGTTGAGGATCGTCTTGCGGAAATTGTCATTGCCCCAGTTGTCGTGGAAGTGGCCGCCGGTGAAGCCGAAGCCGCGGCCGCCGTCCGGGCGCTCGACGGCCCACAGCATGCACTCGGCCCGCCCCTTGTCGGCCTGGATGTGCGGGTACGGCCCCGGGGGATAGACGTACGGCCCGTCGCGAACATCGTCGCTGGGCGTCGCCACCAGAATCGGCGTGAATTTCAGGCCAGCCGACTCCGACGGCTTGTTCCCTGCCGTGCCGCCCACGAACCGCATGTTGAAATACCACTCGTCCTTGGCCGCGAACGGCTGCACGCCGCGTGTGATCGGATGCTCGGGCAGCGCCGCGAATTTTGGCTCCCAGATCGGATTGGCCGAGTACATGTGCTCGTAGTGGCCGCCGATCCAGCGCAGAAACTCCTTACCCGCCTGGTCGGGTACGACTTCGACGCCATAGTGCATGCAGCCGATGCCGATGCCTTTCTTCGTCCAGCCGTCGATCAGGTCGAGCCGCCGGCGGCCTTCCTGCACTGCTTCGTGTTTCGCTCCGCCATCCATGTAGAAGACGACCGCCGCCGCGCCATCGAAAACCTTCTCATCCTTCGGCCAGCCGCCGAGCACGATCTCGGTCTTCAGTCCCGGTACATCGCGCAAACACTTTCCCAGCAATTGCACGCCGGCGTTGAACTCGTGCATCCGCGGCGGATGCGACGGCTTTCCGGCCACCAGTACCAGCTTTCGCGGCGCATCTTGTCCCGCTGCCCACGACGCAGCGACCAGCAGCACGAGCAGCACAAGCCATGCGCGGTTCAACATCGTATCGTCCTTTCGTCACGAAGGATTGGCGCTTTCAGCTGGAGATTGGACATCGCCCTCGAGTCCGGCTCAACCGGTGGAAGTCAGACGACGCTTACCGGCGACCTGGGGTTGTTCACAGGACTGCTGTTTCCCTCTCCGGGGCGGCAAGCTACAACTAGCCGCAAGGGCTAGCAGGCTGCCACTGGCGGGAAAAAGCACAGGATTATGGCCGACGAAGCAGCGGCAAAAAAAGCCGCGCCGAAAAAGGACGCCGGCAAGAAAGAGAAGAAGTCCGCCAAGGAAGGCGGCGGGGGCTGGCTCGCGCGCCTGATGGCCCTGCCGAAGATGATCAGCGCCGCGGGCTGCGCGTCGTGCCTGACTTCGGTCTTCCTGATGCTGCTGGTGATCGGCGTCTGGCTCGTGTTCTATTTCGAGCCGGGCAACCTGCCGTGGCGGCACGCGATGGGGTTTTGGACGCGAATCGTGCCAACCCTGCTGCTCGTCGTGCTGATTCCGCTCGTGCTCTACCGCGCGATCCGCCTCTGGCTGCAAGGCGAGCAGTCGGCCCATCCCGACATCGACTTTGCCTGGAAGGCGGGCATGGAGGCGCTGGCCCAGAACGGCCTGTCGCCCGGCAGCGTGCCCCTGTTCCTGGTGCTGGGCTCGGCGAGCGTGCGGCAGGAAATGGCCCTTGTGCGGGCCGCCGGCCTGTCGCTGCGCGTGCACGACGTGCCCGAAGGTCCCGCCCCGCTCCACTGGTACGCCAGTCCCGACGGCATCTACCTCGTGCTCTCCGAAGCCTGCAGCCTCTCCAGCCTCGCGACGCTGCTCGAAAAGCGGCGGGCGCAGGCGCCCTCGCTCGGCGAATCGAGCACGCCCGGCGACCTGCCCGCGTTGCCCGCGCCGGGAATCGCAGCGCCGCGGCCTGCGCCCAAGCCCGCGCCGGCGGTCAAGCGCGAGCGCCCCGCGCCCGGCGGCGACCGCACCCGCGGCACGATCATGCTCGACCAGTTCGTCTCCGACCGCCAGGAGGCCGAGGCCCAGGCGCAGGCCGCCGCCACGGCCACGGAAGACGAAGCCGAGGCCGCCGCCCCCGCTGCGATGACCGTCAGCGATCAGCCGGCGATCCTCTCGCAGCAGGAATCGGCCCGGCAGAAATCGCGGCTCGAATATGTCTGCCATCTGATCCGCCAGGCCCGCTTCCCGATCTGCCCGATCAACGGCGTCATGGTGCTGCTGCCGTTCGAGCTGCTGCAGGCGACGCAGCGCGAGACGCAGCAGCTGCAAAAGACGGTGCGGGCCGACCTGGGCTGCCTGCAGCGGGAGCTGGAAATCCGCTGCCCGGTGACGGCCCTGATCGTCGGCATGCACCAGGAGCGCGGCTTCCGCGAGCTGGTCCGTCGCGTCGGCCGCGAACGGGCGACGGCCCAGCGGTTCGGCCGCCGCTTCGACGTGCGGATCATCCCGACGACGGACAACCTCGCCGCCCTCTGCTCGCTCTCGGCCGGCGTGTTCGAGGACTGGATTCATACGCTGTTTCGCGAGGCCGAGGCTCTCACCCGCCCCGGCAACCTGCGGCTGTACGGCCTGCTCTGCAAGGTCCGCTCGACGCTCTCGGGCGTGCTCACCGAGGTGCTGGTCGGCGGCTTTGCCCACGATCCGCAGAACAAGGAAGTGGCCGAGCCGATCCCGTTCAGCGGCTGCTATTTCGCGGCGACCGGCGAGACGGAAGACCAGCAGGCGTTCGTCCGCGGCGTCTTCGAGAAGCTCGTCGAGGAGCAGGAAGAGATCGAGTGGACGCGGCTAGCTGCCGGCGACAATCGCCTCTATATCCTCGTCGCCCTCGCAGCTATCGCCGCCACGGCCGTCTGCCTGATCGTGATCGCCGTTCGCATCGGGCTGGGAGTATGGTGGAGCCTGCACTGAATCGTGCGGTGAATCCTGCTCTTAATCTTCATCCTGCTCTTAATCCTATTCCTAATCCTAATCTTCCTCTTACTCTTGCTCCCGGCGGCGGGCGGGGAAAGAGAATGATCAGGATGAGGATTAAGATTAGGAAGATGATTAGGAGCAGGAGTAAGAGCAGGAGTAGGATGGGCGGCGGGGGGCTCGCTGCCATGGCACG
The DNA here is from genome assembly GCA_035649715.1 of Pirellulaceae bacterium. Lineage (GTDB taxonomy): Bacteria > Planctomycetota > Planctomycetia > Pirellulales > Pirellulaceae > CAYLLN01. The sequence goes on along the minus strand of DASRJB010000778.1, from coordinate 1,865 downwards.
CTGGCCGGCTGTCATCGTTGTCGCTTGGCTGTTCCCCGCTTCGCTGCCGGCCGCCGAGTGGGGCAACCTCACGATGCGGTTCGTCTATGACGGCATGCCGCCGGTGGCCAAGCCGATCGCGGCCGCAGCGGGACCCGCGGGCGCGGGCTGCGGGAAGGGGCCGTTTGTCGAAGAGCGCTTGGTAGTGAACCCGAAGGACAAGGGCATCGCCAACGTCTGCGTCTGGCTGCTGCGCACCAGCAGCGAGCCCGCGCCCGCGATCCACGAGTCGTACGCCAAGACGGCCAAGGACAAGGTCACGATGACTAACAAGGCTTGCCGCTTCGAGCCGCGGATTCTCGTGGTCCGCACGTCCCAGACGCTGGTCGGCGCGAATGGCGATCCCACCGGGCACAACATGAAGGCCTCGTTCTTCAATAATCCCGAGTTCAATGAGAACATTCCTGCCGGCGCACAGATCCTGAAGTCGCTGGCGAAACCGGAAAGTGCGCCGTCGCCGGTGAACTGCGGCATGCATCCCTGGATGGGCGGCTACTTGATCGTTCGCGACGATCCCTACGCGTCTGTCAGCGACGCCAGCGGGAAGGTAACGCTGGCGAATCTGCCTGCCGGCCAGTGGACCTTCGTCGTCTGGCACGAGAGCGGCTACGTCACCAAGGCGAAGCAAGGCGGCCAAGCTCAGGACTGGGGCCGCAACGGCCGCGTGAAGATCACGATCCAGCCCGGCGACAACGACCGCGGAGAGTTCCTGCTGCCGCCGGACGAGTTTCCGTAGGAACTGAGTCATGCCCAAACCACACTGGCTGGTGACGTTCGTGGTTTTCTCGGCGTCCTCGGCTTGCATTGCCGCCGACGAATGGGGCGATCTCAAGCTGCGGTTCAGCTATGACGGCGAACCGCCCAAGCCGCGGCTGATGAAAGTCGCGCCCGATCGCCTGGTTCCGGACGAATCGCTGATTGTTGAGCCAAAAGACCTGGGCATCGCCAATGTTTGCGTATGGCTGAGCACCGAAGATGGCGCGAGCCCGCCGGTTCATCCCGATTCCGCAGTGGCAGGCAACGACAAGTTCGCCGGTACGATTCGCGACGGCCGCTTCAGCCCGCACATCATGATCGTTCGGCCGCCGCAGGGCTTCCTGGTGAGGAACCATGACCATGTTGGTTACGACACGAATGTCGAGTTTTCACGCAACGGCTCGCTGAGTTCGACCCTGAAGCCGGATGCGACGTTTGCCGTGTTTTTGGATCGAGAAGAGGATTACCCTGCCCGCCTGACGTGTTCCATTCATCCGTCGCTGAGCGGCTACGTTCTCGTCCGCAGCACACCCTATTCGCTCGTCAGCGATGAGAGCGGCAAGGTCTCATTCGAGAATCTGCCCGTGGGCAAATGGACCTTTGTGGTCTGGCACGAGCGGGCGGGCTTCGTCAAGCAGGCGGCTCGCGCCGGCAAGGTAGTTGAATGGCCGCGCGGGCGAGCAACGTTGGAAATCAAGCCGGGCGAAAACGACCTGGGCGAAATCAAGTTGTCGCCTGAGCTGTTTGCTCGCTGAGCCACGGCATTGGCGATGCGCGCTGACGCTGGCAGCGTCAGCTACGGTTGACGACGCTGCCAGCGTCGTCAGGCCTTGGCGGCGTCGAGGGCTTCCTGGACGCGGGCCTTGCTGGGAATGCCCTGGAAGCGCTGCACCGGCTGGCCGCCCTTGAAAATGATGATCGTGGGAATCGCCTCGACCCCGTAGGTCATCGCCGATTGCTGATTGTCGTCGATGTTGACCTTGCCGATCACGGCCGCGCCGAGGTTTTCGGAAGCCAACTCGTCGATCATCGGGGCAATTCGGCGGCACGGGGCGCACCACGGGGCCCAG
>DASRJB010000777.1:0-7278 GCA_035649715.1 Pirellulaceae bacterium | reverse complement strand
CGCCCTGCTCAACTGCGGCTTCCGCCTGATGCCGACGGCGGGCACGGCGTCGGGTGTGCATCCGGTGCCGCTGGGTTGGGGGCGGGTCTATGTGAATTGCCCTAACGGCTTCACGTATCACGACTGGATGAAGGGGCTGGCCGAAGGGCGGAGTTTTGTGACCACCGGGCCGCTGATGCGCGTCTATGTCAACGAACAGCCGGCTCAGCCGAAGTACAAGCAGTCTGGCGAGGACGTCCATTACTACATTTCCGCGGATGTCTGGTCGCATTGGCGGAACGTCCGCTGGGACGTGCTGATGGGCGGACGACGTGTGTCGTGGGGAGATGGGTCGGCAGCTGCAGGAAGAAACGAAGGTCGAGCTCCAGGCAGTCGCGACTCTCCAACCACGAGATTTGGCGCAGGCGCGAAGGTTTCTTCCTCCACGTGGTTTGTCGTCCGCTGCTGGGAGACGCTGCCCGACGGCCGCGAGCGATTTGCTCACTCCGCGCCGATCTTCATCGACGTGGAAGGCAAGCCGCTGCGGCCGCGGAAAGCGGAGGTCGAGTACCTCGTCAGCCGCGTGCGCAGCGAGATCGAGCGGAATACGGGCGTCCTGTCGGAAGAGGCGCTGGCGGAATACCGCGAAGCCTTGGCCGCGTACGAGTCCATCGCCAAGACGGCACAGTAGGGCGGGGGCAATGTGTCAGTGACTCAACCGGCAGCGATCGTCACCGGCGCCTCCCGCGGAATCGGGCGGGCAATTGCGATTCGCCTGGCGAGTGATGGTTTCGCCGTAACCGTCAACTACCATTCGAGCGCCGCGGCGGCTGCCGAGGTTGTCGGCGAGATCGAGCAGGCGGGCGGCAAAGCGCTGGCGGTCCAGGCCGACGTAGGCGCGGCCGGGGATCGCCAGGCGCTGGTCGATCGAACGCTGCAGCAATTCGGCCGGCTCGATTTGCTCGTCAACAATGCGGGGATAACCTCCGTCGGCCGCAAAGACTTGCTGGAAGCAACGGAGGAAAGCTGGGACACGGTCTTCGCGACGAATCTCAAAGGTCCCTTCTTTCTGGCGCAGGCGGCCGCCCGCGCGATGATCTCGCAAGTCCAGAGCGGCACGATCGGCCGCGGGACGATCGTCAATGTGTCGTCGATCTCGGCGTATGCCGTATCGACCAACCGGGCGGACTACTGCCTGGCCAAGGCGGCGATGCCGATGATGACTTGGCTGCTGGCCGATCGGCTGGCTGAGCACCGGATCAACGTTTATGAGGTCTGCCCGGGCGTGATCGCCAGCGATATGACTGCGCCGGTCAAGGAGAAATACGACAAGCTGATCGCCGAGGGCCTCTCGCCGATCCGCCGCTGGGGCCAGCCGGAAGACGTCGCGGCTGCGGTCGCGATGCTCGCCGCCGGTCAATTGCCGTTCAGCACCGGTGAGCGGATCAACGTCGATGGCGGGTTTCACATCCGGCGGCTGTAGGGTGTGACAAGCCCGCCGCGGGCGTCGGCACACCAAGGAAACGGAGGGTGTGCCGGCGCTCGCAGACTCGCTTGTCACACCCTACATCTGCTGGCGAATCTCCCGCCGGACTGTATCGCGATACAATGGCTGTATGAAGCTCGCGCTGCTGGGCATCGACGACGACGCGCTGGATTTGGTCCGCTGGGCCGTGGCGGGCGGCGGGCACGAGCTGGTCGCGGCTTATGATGTCGGCTCGCGAGCGGCGGAAGTCCGCGCACTCGCTCCGCGCGCGCAGCTGAACGAGAGCTGGGAAGCGCTGGTGCTCGGCTCCATGGCCGAGGCCGTCATCGTTGGCCGCGGCGGAGCGGAACTGGCCGGCGAAACGGGCATCGCCGACTCCGAGCGCCGCGCGGAGCAACTCCGCAAGCTCGTTCAAGCCGCCGTGCCGCTGCTGGTGGTCTGCCCCGCCTGCGAATCGATCGTCGGGTTCGAGATCGAAATGATCCGCCGCGACGCCAAGGCAGTGATCGTGCCGTATGTCTCGCAGGCCGAACATCCGGCCATCCGCTCGCTGGCAGAGATCGTCTCGTGGGGCGAATCTTCGCCGCTGGGTGCAGTTGAACAAATCTCGCTGGAGCGCGAGCAGGCTGACCGCAGCCGGCCCGCCGTGCTCGAGCAGCTCTCTCGCGACCTGGCGGCGATTCGGCAGCTCATCGGTACCATCCACAGCGTGTCGGCTTCCGGGCCGGCGGCCAGCCTCGGCCGCGATCCGCTTGGTCCCAAGCTCAAGGAGTTGCCGTCCCTGGCCAATTTGAGCGTGCACGTCGTCGGCGACGAAGGGCTCAGTGCGCGGTGGTCGATCGGGCCGGCGCTGGCGCGTCCCAGCGGCCGGCTCACCGTCACCGGCCAGCGCGGCAAAGCCGTGCTCCAGATGCCCAATGGCGAGGACTGGTCGCTCGAAGTCGGCGGCGACAACCTGGCTCGTGAATCGTTCGCCGCCCGGCCCGACCCGGCTGGTATGTTCCGAAAACTCTCGCACGCGATCTCGACCGAGGACTTCAAAGACGACGAGGCCTGGCTCGCAGCGGCCCGCGACCAGGAGGCCGCCGAGGCCGTCGATCGCAGCCTGGCCCGCGGGCGGACGATCGAGCTGCTCGGCGAGGAACACACCGAGGAGGACTCGTTCAAGGGCGTCATGGCCATGGGCGGCTGCCTGCTCTTGGCGCTGGCCGTCTGCACGGTGTTCGTGGCGACGATTGTCGAGGGCCTGCGGCTGCCGCTGCGGAACTGGCCGGTGTGGAAGCTCTGGCCGGTCTACCTGCTCGCGCCGATCGTCGTATTCCTGCTGCTCCAGCTCTTTCAGTTGGCCATCAAGCGCGAGACGCCCGACCTGCGGCGGCTGGTTGGCAGCGAAGACTCGCCAAGGTAATCCCGCCGCGGCGATTCTGCCGGATAGCTCAAGTTTGACGGCGCGGCGCTCCGATGAGTCCGCAGCGCGGGAATACTCACGAGCTGATGGGGGCATCATGTCGCTAGCCAAGCTGCTGCTTTCGCCGCTAGCGCTGGCGCTACTGGCGCTGGGCGGCTGCTGCTGCTGTCCGCCGCTCTCCGGCCGGTATTCCGAGATCGGCCAGGCGCCACATAGCGCCAGCGATGCTTGCGGATGTGGCGGCAATGGCGGCGGGCTCGGCCATGTACCGCTCGTGGCGGGGCTGCATCACGGCAGCGGCGGACTGGGGAACAAGGGACTGAACCTGGCTCCGTCGCAGCAGCACGCCGACTACGTCAGCCCGCTGGCGAGATTCCATCCGGTGCCGACGCGGCCGGTGTTTGAGCCGCTGCCGGCCTATCATCCGCCCGTGCTGCTCGATCCCCTGCCCACCCGCCAGTGGATCGCCGAAAGCGGCAAGCTTTCCGTGGCAAACGCCCATTAGACGGGCATCTTTGCCGGTTGTTCCGGCGCGTGGCAAGGTGCGGCGAGTCTGCCGTCGCTATGGCCCCCCGTGATGCGGATGCGGCGAACGGTCCGATCAAACCATCGGATTGCCCATCGCGCTCGGCTTGCAGGCTACCCCGCTACCTGCGGGCCGACTCGCTCGACGACCCAGGCCTGACGAGCAACTCATGCACGAGCCCCGCCTGCGCCCCGATCGCTGCGCGTCCGCCCACCGTCTGGCCCTGTGGGGCATCCTGCTGGCGGTCGCTGCGACGGCCGGCGGGTCGGAATTCCGCCACTCGCCAATCGTCAAGGCGGTGCAGGAAGCGGAAGGGGCCGTCGTCAACATCCACGGCCGCAAGACCGTGCGGGCCGAGAACGCCAGCTACGGCACGCCCGAAGGCCTCCGCCAGGTTAACGGCATGGGCACGGGCATCGTCATCGACCGCCGCGGTTACGTGCTCACCAACTACCACGTCGTCGAAGGCGTGACCAACATTCAAGTCTCGCTGTCCGACGGCAAATCGACCGTCGCCCGGCTCGTCTCGCACGATCCCAAGACCGACCTCGCCGTGATCAAGATCGACGGCAAGCCGCTGCCGGTGATTCGCTGCGGCACGTCGTGCGACCTGATGAAGGGGGAGCCGGTGATCGCCATCGGCAACGCCTTCGGCTACGAGCATACGGTGACCGACGGCATCATTAGCGCCCTGCACCGCAACGTGCAGGTCAGCGACGAGCAGAAATACAACGACCTGATTCAGAGCGACGCCAGCATCAATCCCGGCAACTCCGGCGGACCGCTGCTCAACATCGACGGCGAAGTGATCGGCATCAACGTCGCCGTCCGCGTCGGCGCGCAGGGCATCGGCTTCGCCATCCCGATCGACGAGGCCTTGGAAATCGCCGCCCGCTTGATGAGCACCGAGCGGCTGGAGCAGACCAGCCACGGCATCGTCGGCAAGACGGTCTGCGAGCCCAACCGGCGGCAATTCGTCGTCTCCACCGCCCGCGACAGCAGCCCGGCGGGTCGCGCCGGCCTGAAGAGCGGCGACGTGATCACCGCGATCGGCGGACACAAGGTCGAGCGCAGCCTGGACATCGAGCTGGCGCTGCTCGGCCAGCCGGTGGGCAGCGAGCTGGAGGTCGAAGTGCACCGCAACGGCCAGACGCTGCCCCTGCAGCTGGCCCTCAGCCCCCTCTCGCGCACCACGCCAAAGCCGGCCTTGGCCGATCGGTCGTGGACCACGCTGGGCTTGCGGCTGGCCGTGATGGACGCAGCCGAGTTCAACCGCCTGGGCACGCGCTACCGAGGCGGCTTGACGGTGCTCGAGGTGCGGCCCAACAGCCCCGCGGCCATTCAAGGCATCCGCCGCGGCGACGTGCTGGTCGGGATGCACGTCTGGGAAACGGTCTCGCTCGAGAACATCGCCTACATCCTCGACCGCGACGACCTGACGAAGCTCGACTCGGTCGTGTTCTATATCGTCCGCGGATCGGACACGCTCTTCGGCCACCTGCGGCTAGCGCAGCGGACGCCGTAACGATCCTTTCACGCTACGGCTCACGCATCGTGGCGGCGGTATTGTGCGGCGAGCCGCTCGGGGCTCGCGCCCAGTGCAAAGGCCGCGAGCAATCGCCAGTTGCGTAGCGTTTGCCGGATGACGCCGTGGCGCTGCCAGCGCCGCGGGCTCACGAAAACGGGTCCCGGCAGCAGCAGCGGCCACGACGCTCGCCGCAGTCGCCGCATCAGGATCACGTCTTCCAAGAGCGGCGCTTCCGGCCAGCCGCCGGCGGCTTCGAAGACCGCGCGGCGGATGAAGATCGCCTGATCGCCGTACGGCACGCCGCACCAGCGGACGCGGGCCGCATTGCCGCGCTCCAGCCAGCGATAGCACCAGCCCGCCGCTTCGATCCGCTGCCACAGAGCGCCATGCGTCGCGGGCCCCGCGGCCAATGCCGCGCGGATTTGCCGGCCGGCATCGGGCGCAAGCCAATTGTCGGCGTGCAAAAACAGCAGCACGTCGCCGCTCGCCAGGCGGGCGGCCGCGTTCTGCTGCGCCGCGCGGCCGCGCGGCGCAGCGATGACCTGTGCGCTGCACGCCGCCGCTCGTGGCGTGCCATCGCTGCTGCCGCCGTCGGCGACGAGCACTTCATCCGCGCCGGCTTCCCACGCCGAACTCACCGCGCGGCCGACGAGCGGCGCTTCGTTTAGAGCCGGAATGACCACGGACAGCCGCAACATGCCTAGCCGATTTCGCCAGAAATTGGTCCGGTTTTTCGTCCGAATTCTGACGAATTCGGCTACAGCCTGACAAGGTACTCTCGTCTGCGATGGCAGACACCGGCACTAGCTGCCGATATAATTTGGCGCTCGTCTTCGAATCTCTTTGGGCCAGGCATGAAACTTCGCGTCGGCATTATTGGATTGGGCGAAGCTTGGGACGCGCGGCATCGCCCGGCGCTGCGGGCGCTTTCCGACCGGTTCGAGGTCAAGGCGGTGTGCTGCGAGGTGGCCCACCTGGCCGAACAGGCGGCCCGCGACTTCGCCGCCTGCGAGGTCGATGGGTTTCGCGCGCTGTGCGCCCGCGAGGACGTCGATGTCATTCTGATTCTCGCCCCCGAGTGGTACGGCCCGCTGCCGGTCGTGGCGGCCTGCGACTTCGGCAAAAGCGTTTACTGCGGAGCGGCCCTCGATTTCGACGACCCCGCGCAAGCCCAAAGCCTCCGGGAGCGCGTCGAGCGGGCCGGCATCGCCTTCATGGCCGAATTTCCCCGCCGGCTCGCGCCCGCGACGCTGCGGCTGAAGGAGCTTATCGCCACGCGGCTGGGCCAGCCGAAGCTGCTGTTTTGTCATCGCCGCTCTCCGATCGATCCCGGAGCCCCACCGCAGCGCCGCGGGCGAAACTGCCCGACGATGCTCCGCGAGATGATCGAACAGGTTGACTGGTGCCGCTACGTCATTGGCCAGAACCCCACATCGGTCGTCGGCATCGAGCACGGCAACATCGACACTTCCGACGGCGACGACTATCGGATGATGAGCCTGGACTACTCCGCCGCCGGCAAGCTGGGCGAAGGGCCGATCGCTCAAATCAGCTGCGGCCGCTACATGCCGGGCGCGTGGCCGGAAGCCGCGTCGTTCCGGCCGCCGGCGGCCCTGCAGGTCTGCTGCGAACGGGGCATCGCGTTCATCGACCTGCCCGCCACGCTGGTCTGGTTCGACGAGGCCGGCCGGCACATGGAAGCGCTCGACAGCGAACGCCCCGTCGGCGAACGACTGCTGATGCACTTCTACCGCGCGGTCACCAGCCTCGTGCGGCGGTCCGATGACCTGGAGGACGCCTATCGGGCGCTGGCCACGGTGCTGGCCGCCCGGCAAAGCTTCGATACCGGCCGCCGCATCTACTTGGACGGCGCGGAAGCGGGCGAAGTCTCGCGGACGTCGAGCGGCTCGTAGATCGGCACGCGCACTCGCTCGCCGGCCCGCAAGAACGGCCACAATTGGCTGTCGTCCACTACTTCCGCCAGGAACTCGTCGTTGCCGTCCTTTTGTGGCCGGACGCGAATTACCTTCAACCACTGCTCTTCCGCGGCATGCCCGCGCCGCAGGATGACGCGAATCAGCGCGTGGCCGGCCGGATTGGCGACCCGTGCCCGGTCGGCCAGCAGCCGCAGAGCGCGGCCCAGGTCCGGCCGCTCTGCGGAGTCGAAGTCGTCGTGGCTGGCGAAAATTGGCACCTGGGCCTCGCTCGCAGGCGCCTTGCTGGACGGCGGCGAAGCCGCGGCGGGGAAATTGGCGCCTGACCTCAGCCGCTGCCGCGCCGCGGCGTCGAACGACTCCAGCTGCCACTGCCCCCACTGCCGCGGCCCGGAGCGATAGAGCGCCAGGGGACTC
>DASRJB010000776.1:0-2098 GCA_035649715.1 Pirellulaceae bacterium | reverse complement strand
GAAGGCTGCGCCGCGGGAAAGAGAGCGCTGAGCCGCTCGCCCGCGGGCGACCAGGAGCGCTCTTCGGCCAGGCGGACTTCCGTGTCAGCTCGCAGGCGGCCGCGGCACGCGAGGTAGGCCAGCTCGTCGGCGGCAAAGGGCCCTGCGGCCGCGCCGTCGAGCTTGCAATACCACTGCGACATGAGGGCCTCCCGGGGCTAGACCTGCTCCGTCTGGAACGGCATCATCCGCAGGCGGTTGACGACGTTTCGCAGGCAATAATCGCCGCACGCATCGAGGAACTCCTCCTCGGACTTTTTGAGGTACACGAGCGAGAGCTGGATGATCAGGGCCGCGACCAGCGCCTGGAACGTCGTCTCGAACGCCGTCGCCAGGCCGCCGGTCACCGATTGCAGGGCGACTTTGATCGCGGAGATTTCGGCGGCGGCCTGAAGCACCGAGCCGAAATTGCCGATCGCCTGGGACAGGCCCTGCACCGTGCCCAGGAAGCCGAGCACGGGAATCGACCAGACGAAGCCGGCCAGCATGGCGTAGCTGGTCTCCAGGCCGGATTCGTCGTTCTCGGCCTGCGAGCGGAGGATGTCGTCCACGTCGCCGACGACACCCAGGTTTCGCAGATTCGAAAGGGCCACCATGATCCGGTTGAAGATCACGAACTTCCGCGGGTCATCGACCGTGGCGTGAATGTTGTCCATCACGACATCGACCGTCGCGGGGGAAAGGACGAAGTCGTGGTCGGCGGGTACGACCGAATAGCTCAGGGCCCGCTCTTGGTACTTGAGCTTCCGCCACTTGATCCAGAGGATCGTCAGCGACCAGAACGCGAAGAACGCTGTGGGATAGGGGATCGGCCCGCGCTCCAAGAATGAGGTGCCGATCCGCCCCAGCACCGGCACCTGGTAGCGGCGGCAGACGATCATCAAAATAAAGAACCCCACGGTCAGGCAGAGCGCGACGAGGGCCGAGAAGAGCAGGTTCACGCGCGTGAACCGGCCGCCTTTGAAGCCCCACCGCTGCTCGATGTCGTCGCGCTCCCAAGCCAGCGGGACGTCCAGGTTCCGATCCACCCAGTAGCTCCTCGCAAGTTGTTCTCGTTGAGTGATTCAGGTGATTCGCGACCCGCTCGGCGCCAGGGCCAGAATTGCAATCACCACGATCGCGGCGATCACCGATGTGACGACCACCAAGTATCCCAAGACCAGCCCCACAATCGCCAGCCCTTTCCCGCCCAGCTTTCCCTGCGACTGGCGGATTTGCGACAGGGCGATGTGTCCGAAGACGATCGCCAGAATGCTGCCGATCAGCGTGAAGCCCAAGAGGCCCAGGATGAAGCTGGCCACCGCCATCGGCGACGTTTGCGGCGTGGGGGGAAGTGCGGCGGCCGTGTTTGCGGTCAATTGGCGGGCCAACTCCGGCACGTCGCGGACGCGCTGCCAATAGTCCATCCCCTCGGTCCAGACGTGGTCCTCGGCCACCACCTGACCCAGCCCGATCAGCCGCTTGAGCTCCCCCACGCTGGTCGGGCCCAATTCCGCGCCGGCGTGGGTGTAGTACCATTCCTCGCCGGGCTGCTCGGCGGCCGCAGTTGCCGCCTTGTCGGCCGTCGCCGGCGCAGTCTCGCCGCGCCGCGGCGGCAGCTTGGGAAACAGCTCCGGAAAGGCCTCCGCCCGCTGCCAGCTCACGCCGTCATCCGTCGAGACTTCGTAGCTGCGGCTGAACCGCCCGCGCGAGGCCAGCTTCTGCAGCTGGTCGGCGGTGAACGGGCCTTGCTGCTGTCCGCGAAGGCGAATGAGATAGGACATGCGCTCTATTCACCCACCAGGTAAATCGGCCGGCCTTCGGTGAGGGCGTCGGCGGCGGAACGGTCGAGGGCGGCTTTGCCCGACTCGGCGCGGCCGATCGGCTGGGCCGCGATCGCGCCGGCGCTGTCTTTCCTAAGCACGGCCAGCGAGCCGGCGGCGGCCGGCGGCAAGAGCGGCGTGTGGGCGGCCCACTCGCCCTGTTCATTCTTCAGCAGGCAGCCGACCCAGGCATACTGCGGGCCGCGGGCCTGGGGGGCAAGCGCAACGTAGTGAATTCCGGCGGCCTGCCGGCACGT
>DASRJB010000775.1:0-3322 GCA_035649715.1 Pirellulaceae bacterium | reverse complement strand
ACGAGGTGTTCCGAGCAAGTTGCCGAGGCCCGGCCCAAGCCATCTCACAGCCGCTGCTGATCGTCGTCCAAATCGCCCGCAAGAACCGGCGTGCCGACAGCGCCGAGCAAGCGAGGACGCTTACTCTACGAGGGGCGGCGGACTAGAATTGCGGTAGCCCCAGGCCGCGCCATGAAATCGCTCCAAGGCCATTTTCTCATCGCCTCGCCCAAGCTGGCCGATGGGAACTTCTACAAATCGGTCGTGCTGATGATCAAGCACGATGAGGAAGGCGCATTCGGACTGATCCTGAACCGGCCGACCGAAAACAGCGTGGGCGACGTCTGGAAGCTGGTCGGCGAGGCCCAGATCGACTGCCCGCAGCCGATCTTCCTGGGCGGGCCGGTCACCGGGCCGCTGGTCGCTTTGCACCGGCTCAAGTCGGCCGCCGAAATGGAGGTCCTGCCGGGCCTGTATTTCGCCGCCCACAAGGACCAGCTGCAAAAGATCGCCACGCAGACCGCCAAGCCGTTCCGCTTTTTCAGCGGCTACGCCGGCTGGGCGGGCGGCCAGCTCGAAGGCGAGTTGAAGGCCGGCGGTTGGCTGACTGCCAAGGCCAAGAAGGATCTCATCTTCCACAAGGGGGACGACCTGTGGGAGCAAGTCGTCCGCACGATCGGCGAGGGCATTCTCGGCGCCGCCATCAAGGCCAAGCACGTGCCCGAGAATCCATCGCTGAACTGAGACGTAGAACAAGCGTCCTCGCTTGTTCAGACCGAGCAAGCGAGGACGCTTGCTCTACGTGCGCGGGAGCGTCAGGACGAACGCACAGCCGCCGCCGACGGGTGAATTGAGCTGCAAGCGGCCGCCGAGTTCGCCCGCCAGTCGCCGGCTGAGGGCCAGGCCGAGGCCGACGCCGGGAGCGGTGTTGGCCGCCTCGTGTACGGATTTCGAGAACGGCTGAAACAGCCGCCGGCGGCCGGACGCAGAAATGCCAGGCCCGTGATCGCGAACGGTGAACTGCACCTGCCGCGGCTGCACAGCAATCGCCAGGTGAATCCGCTTGTCGGCCGCATTGACCGCGTACTTGCAGGCATTATCGACCAGGTTGAACAGGATTTGCTCGACGGCGGCGGAATCGGTGGCGAGCGAGACCTCTGCGTCTTCGCCAGCCAGCTCGACGACGAGCTTCATTTCCGCCTGCGCGGCGCGATCGGCGAGGCGGGCCTGGCTGCGGTCGAGCAGGCCGTGAATTGAGACGCTCTCGCGGCGCTTACCGGGCCGGCCGCGCTCCAGGCGGGCGTATTGCAGCACGTTCTCGACCAGGTGCGCCAGGCGGTCGGCTTCGATTCGCAGCGTCTCCAGGTAATGCTGCCGCTGCTGGCCCTCGGGCACCATGCCGGCCGAGAGCATCTCGGCATACATGCGAAACGTCGTCAGCGGCGTGCGGAGCTCGTGCGTCACGGCCGAAACAAAAGCGCCGCGCCGCTCGCTGAGGGCAACGACGCTGTGCAGCATCAGCGCGGCGGCCAGCGCCGTCGCCACCAGGCACAGCCAGGCCACCACCAGCGACACGCGGATCGGCGTCCAAGCCACGGGTGGCAAGGTCGGCGCGGGCACCGAGAGCTGCACGGGAATCGTCGCCAGCACGCGGCTGAGCTTGATCCGCTCCGTCCCCTTGAGCGGCGTCAGCTCCACTTCGGGCAGCACATCGGCGATTTTCCACCGCAGCATCTCCTTCAGCTGCTGCCAGTCCAGCCAGCAGCCCTGCACCACCGTTTGCTCGCCGATTTGCACGCGCCGGGCCATGACCAGGTGGTCGCCCAGCCACAGGACGCGGCTAGCGCCCTCGACGACGCGGACGGCCGGCTGGAAGCCTCGAAGATTGCCGCGCTGTTCCGCAGCCCGCTGGGCCGCGGCTTGAAATACCCCCTGGCGGTTGGGCAGGTCGTTGTCGGCTCGCGATTGGGACCGTTGCAAGCGGCCGCTCTCGACGTTGTTGCCATAGCCCGAATTGTTATACGCCAACTGCGAACCCGCTTGCTGCCCGCCGGATTGCGACTGCGCCGGTGGTTGTGAATCTTCTTGCCCGGGGTTCGCCGCGGGCTGCTGAGCCGGCGGATTGACCAGATATTGCGGCGGCTGCGGCTGTACGGCTTGTTCGAGCTGCTGCTGCCGGGCCTGCTGGGCAAAGTCGTAGTTGTTTACGATGGCCGCGCTATTCCCGCCCGGTTGCCCTGGCGGTTGCCAAGGCCCGCTGGCTGGCACGGAATGCTGCGGCAATTGGGCCAAGAGCGCGTCGATCGACAGCGCGGGCTTCAACTCCTCCAGCAACCGGGCAGCCGCATTGACCCGCTCGAGCGAAGCCCCGTTCCGGAGGGCCCAGGCGTTGTCGTCGCCCACCGGATTCTGCGGGGAAATGACGCACCCGTCGGGATGAACCTCGAAGTGCAACAGCACGAAATTCGGCGGCCGAACCAGTAGTGGCGACAGCTCCTGCGCCGGGGGCTTGCCGCCTTTGACCGGCGGCTCCGTCGGATAGACGGGGTGATAGACAAAGTCGGGCCGCGTCGCCTCATCCGCCAGAATCGGGGTCAGCTCCGCATCCATCCGCCAGAGGGCCGAGCTGACATCCTCTTCCAGCTCCGCCTGCCGGCGGGCCAGCGACTCGGCGCGGTCCAGCTCCAGGGCCTTGACCGTCAGCCAGCCGAACGCCCCCGCCACCCCGGCCAGGCCGACGGCGTAGAGGAGCCAGATTTGCCAGGGACGCTTCACGGAAACTCCAAGAACCAAAGAACCGAAGAACCAAAACTCGTACGTTGTGCTCTCATTCGCTTCTTCGGTTCTTTGGTTCTTCGGTTCTTTGATTTTTTGGCGTTTTGAACATATACCCCTTCCCCCGCACGGTCAGCAGCACTTGCGGATCGGCCGAGTCGTCGCGGAGCTTCTCACGGAGGCGGGCGACGTGCATGTCGATCGTGCGGGTGGGCAGGCCGTCGGGGCTGATCCGCCACACGTTAGCAAGCAGTTCGTCGCGGGCGACGGCCCGCTCGGAATGGTTCGCCAGGTACCGCAGCAGCTCGACCTCACGCTCGGACAGCTCGCACCGCTCGCCATCGGCGAACCGCAGCTCGCGGCGGGAGAAGTCGGCCACGCCGCCAGGGATTTTCACCTCGGGCATGTCGCTCGGCCGGCCGGGCGAGCGCCGCAGCACGGCCTCGACCCGCGCCAAGAGCTCCTTCACGCTGAATGGCTTGACGACATAGTCGTCGGCCCCGGCCCGCAGCCCTTCCACGCGGTCGCTCTCTTCGCCGCGGGCCGTGAGGATGATCACCGGCTGCGT
>DASRJB010000774.1:0-4030 GCA_035649715.1 Pirellulaceae bacterium | reverse complement strand
GCACGTCGAGCAGGTTCACCACGCGCTTGGGCGTGATAACCATCTTTTGCAGCAGACCGACGAGGTCGGTCCCGCCGGCGATCAATTCCGTCTCGCCGGGCCAGGCCGCCAGGTGCATCAGCACCTCGGCCTCCGTCGTGGGCGATGCGTATTCGAAGTCTTTCATGTGATTTCTCCCGGAGGAGTGTCGTGTGTTTGGTAGGCGAGGGAATGCCGCGGAGGGCGTTCCCTATCAGAGCGCGACCAATGGTCGCGGCTTTGTTACGCTTTCTTTTTCAAGGCGGCCAGAACGCGTTCGGGCGTGAGCGGGAGCGTGGGCACGCGGACGCCGAGGGCGTTCGCGACCGCGTTGCTGATTGCTGCGCCGCAGGCAATCACCGGCGGCTCGCCCAGGCCAATCACGCCGCGGGCCCGCTCGCTCTCCGGCTCGTGCAGGTGCACGACCAGCTCGCCGATGTCGCCCAGCCGCGCAAGCTTGTAATCCTTCAGCTCGGCGTTGACAAACGCCCCGCTCGCGGGATCGTTCAAGCGGTGCTCGAACAGCGCGTAGGCGATGCCCATGATCAGCGCGCCGTTGATCTGGCTCTCGGCCTGCTGCGGGCTGATGATCAGGCCCATGTCCTGCACGGCGACGAACTTCTTCATCCGTACCACGCCGGTCTCCTTATCGACCTCGACGTGGGCCATCTGGATGCCGCCGACCTGCAGGCCCGAGAGCTTGCTGGTGCGAGCGTCCTGATTGCGGTTGAAGGAGCCGGTCTTCTCCAGCGGCTTCATGCCCAGGAGCGAGCAGGCTTCCTTCCAGCTCACGCTCTTGGCAGGGTTGCCCTTCACTTGCACCTTGCCGCCGACCGCTTCCAGCGTGGCCGGGTCGACCTCCAGCTTTTTGCCGACCAGGGCGGCGATCTCGGCCAAGGCGTCCTGCCCGGCGCGGCGGTGCGACTCGGCGACGGCGCCGACGGTGGTGCTGCCGCCGCTGGCGTTGCTCACCGGGTACTTCGACGTGCCGATGTTGACCCGGACCCCCTCGTAGGGCAGGCCAAAGGTCTCGGCCAGCACCAGGGCGATCACCGTGCGGGTGCCAGTGCCCAGGTCCTGCGAGCCGCACATCGTCTCCACGTCGCCGTTGGGATAGACGCGGACGGTGCAGTTCGAGTTGCCCGCGCCGCCGCCCCAAGTGTGCATCGCGCAGCCCAAGCCGTCCACGACCGAACCCCGCGCCTGGCCCTTGCCGTGCGCGTGCCACTTGGCCTTCCAATCGATCAGCTTCGCGCCGATCTCGAACTCCTCCTTGTAGAGCGAAGGCTTGGGGTTGCCGCCCGTCTGGGTATTGAGCGGCTTGTCGTCGGTCCCCAGGTTCTTGATGAAGATCTCGAGGCTGTCGGCCCCCATCTTCATCGCCAGGTCGTCGAGCGCCGTCTGCGTGACGGCGCAGGCCTGTGGATGGTTCGGGGCCCGCCAGGCTCGCGACTGGCTGTTGTTGGTCTTGATGTTCGTCTGCACCCGCCGATAGTTCTTCGGCTGGAAGACGTACGGGACCTGGGCGTGGTTGACGCCGCCGGGGGTGAGGCCCGTCGTGCCCCAGTGCTCCGAGTCCCAGACCGTGACGAGGCCGTCCTTATCCGCGCCCAGGCGGACTTTGATGTACGCGCTGGGGCGGTTGCCGGCGATCTTCAGCTCCTGGTCGCGGGAAAGCATGAACTTCACCGGCCGGCCGGTCTTCTTGGCCAGCTTGGCCGCGTGAACCGCCCAGTAGTCCGGGTTGAACTTGCTGCCGAAGCCGCCGCCGATGTAGTCGCACTTGATCTCGACGTCGTTGGCGCCAATCTTCAGCGCGCCGGCGAAGCCGTCCTCGTTGTTTGAGACCGCCTGCGTCGAGACGTAAGCGATCAGCTTGTTGCCGTCCCACTGCATGGTCGACCCGTGGGGCTCCAGGCAGCAGTGAGTGATGGCGTCGATGCCGTACGTGCCCTCGACCGTGTGGGCTGCGGCTTTGAGCAGCCGCTCGATCTCCGCGTTCTCGAAGGCGGCGGCGTCCTCATTTTCCTTGGGCATCGCCTCCAGGAGCGTCTTGTTGCCGCCCTTGCTGACGCGGCCCGCGGCCTGGGCGGCCGCCAGGTCGTCGTCCTTGGTGAACGACGGCAGGGGTTCGTACTTGACGTCGATGGCCTTGACGCCTTCGGCCGCCGCGCCCTCATTCTCGGCGACGACGATGGCCAGCAGGTCCCCCTGGAACTCGATGACGTCGCCGCTCTGGACCGGCCGATCGCCTTTTTCCATCGGCTCGGCGGCGACGACGCCGGGCACCTTCAGCGCCGGGGCCACGTCGATCGACGTGATCTTGCAGTGCGCGTGCGGGCAGCCCAGGGCCTTGGCGACGAGCATGTTCGGCAGGTTCACGTCGTAGGTGTACTTCGCCTTGCCGGTCGATTTTTCCGGACCATCGAGGCGCTTAACGCGCTTGCCGATGGCGGTGGTCTTGTCCTTGGTCGGCCAGGAATACTCAGCCATTGGCCCCTCCCTTCACGACCATCAAGGCCGCGTGAATGACGTTGGCATAGGTCCCGCAGCGGCAGAGGTTGCCGTTGAGTCCCTTGCGGATTTCCTCTTCCGTCGCCTTCGGACTCTTGTCGAGAAACGCCTTCACCCCGACGACGAAGCCCGGCGTGCAGAAGCCGCACTGCTGGGCGTCGCAGGTCACGAAGGCATTGGGTACGGCACTACCCGCCAGCGACTCGACCGTGCGGATCTTCTTGCCGACCGCCTGCAGGGCGAGCATCGTATTGGCCTGCATCGGCTTGTCGTCGACCAGGACCGTCGCCCCGCCGGAAGAGCCGTCGGTGCAGATCGGCTTGGCCCCCGTCAGGTCGAGCTGGTAGCGAAGCACTTCGAGCAGCGTGGTCCGCGGCTCCACCTTGACCTGCTTCGACTGCCCGTTGACGTCGAGCGTGATCGTGGTCGCGCCGCTGGTGACTTTTGCGCCTTTTTCCTGGGCCAGGGCGGCGGTCGATTGCTGGGCGATCGCCGTTGCCGCGGCCACCGCGCCCGATCCCCGCAGGAAATCGCGGCGACTGAATCCCCAGCGGGGATCCAGGTTTTTGGTGCCTTGTGCCATGAGGTGATTCCTGAAAACGTGGCGTGGATGCTGCCAATCGTTGCCGCCGTCAATCTCCCGCGAAACTAAGGTGAATCGATTCGCCGCTAACGCCGCGGGAGGAGCCAGCACGCGCCGCAGATTATTGCGGCTGCAGGGGCCACTTGCAATCAAGGGGAATTGATTTGAGGCGGAATTTTGCATCGCGACAAAGTGGCACGATGCATTGCCCGATTTGCAATGGAATTTGCCCGAATTGCGAATTACACGGTTGAAACCTTTAGGTAGAATCCGTGAATGCCGCGGCAGTTCTGCCGGCGGCCGCAAAGCCAATTCTGGATTTTTCTGGGAGTTTTCGCCGCATGTTCCTCTCCCGCCGCCAGCGCGGCTTCACGCTCGTTGAGCTGCTCGTCGTCATCGCCATCATCGGCGTCCTCGTCGCCCTGCTGCTTCCCGCGGTTCAAGCCGCCCGCGAAGCGGCCCGCCGCTCCTCCTGCCAGAACAACCTCAAGCAGATTGGCATAGCGACGCACAACTTTCACGACACGTTCAACTTCCTGCCACCGCTGCGGCTGGCGGGCGGCGACGGCTGGGCGACCTACTGGGTGCTGATCATGCCCTATATGGAACAGGGCAATTTGCAGCAGCAGTGGAACCTGCAGCTCAAGTATTCCGTGCAGTCGGCAGCAGCGCGGACGGCCCAGATCAAGTCGTACTACTGCCCGTCGCGGCGGTCGGGCGGCGTGAGCGTGGCCGAACAATTCTGGGTGACGGACCAGACGGCCCCGCCCAATCCGGCCAGTGCTGGCAGCACGGAGGTCCGGTTTGGGCCGACGAATAACGTGTCTGGCGCCACCGGCGATTACGCGGCCTGCGTCGGCGACATGCGGGGCCTGCCCAACAATCCTAGTGCTCAGAATTGGTTCAATACGAACA
>DASRJB010000773.1:0-2175 GCA_035649715.1 Pirellulaceae bacterium | reverse complement strand
CCAGACGATCCTCCAGGAGCCGGAATTTCGCGACGACCCGAGCGTCGGCGTCGTCATCCAGTGCTACCTCCGCGACTCGGGGGCAGACCTTGCCGCCCTTCGCGACTGGGCCCGCCGCCGCGGCACGCCGGTCTGGGTGCGGCTGGTGAAAGGCGCCTACTGGGATTTCGAAACGATCCGTGCCAAGGCCAGTGGCTGGCCCATTCCCGTTTACCAAAAGAAGTGGGAGTCGGACGCCAACTTCGAGACGCAGACTCGCTTCGTCATGCAGAATGCCGACGTGCTGCGGCCCGCCCTCGGCTCGCACAACCTCCGCTCGCTGGCCCACGGCATTGCCGTCGCCGAGCACCTGGGCCTGCCCAAGAGCAGCTTTGAAATCCAGATGCTCTACGGCATGGCGGACGCTCAGAAGCAGGCGCTGGTGGACCTGGGTCATCGGTTGCGGATTTATATGCCGTATGGCGACCTGATCCCCGGCATGGCGTACCTGGTGCGGCGGCTGCTGGAAAACACGTCGAACGATTCGTTTTTGCGAGCCGGATTCTTCGACGAAGTGCCGCCGGACGAACTATTGAAGTCTCCGGCGGCAATCGGAAAGGTGTCGGAGTATGAAGGTATGCGGGTGTGCGGGAATTCCGACACTGAGTCCACTCGCGCGCCCTCATACCCTCGTACCCTCACACCCGGCATTCAACCAAAGGAGAGCGATATGACAGCGGCCAGAAACTTCGCTCCCACCTTTATCAACCAGCCTCCCGTCGATTTTTCCCTCGAAGAAAACTGCCAGGCGATGCGCGAGGCGCTGGCCACGGTCAAACACCGCCTGGGCCGCGACTGCCCGCTAGTGATCGGCGGACAGTCGATCGACACGCCCGACAAGGCCGAGTCCCGCGATCCGTCGCACCGCCAGCGCGTCGTCGGCCGATTCTCGCTGGCCGACAAGGAGCACGTGCAGCAAGCGGTGGCCGCGGCAAAGAGCGCCCTGCCGCAGTGGTGGCAACTGGGCGTCGAGGAGCGGGCGGAATTCCTGCGCGCCGCCGCTGAGCAGATGCGCCAGCGGCTGTTCGAGCTGGCGGCCTGGATCGTCTACGAAACGGGCAAGCCGTGGCGCGAAGCAACCGCCGACGTGGATGAAGCCATCGACTTCTGCGAGTTCTATGCTGCCGAGGCGATCAAGCTTCAGTCACCCGCGGGCGTCGATGTCCCCGGCGAGGAGAACCGCTTTGAGTATCTCCCCCGCGGCGTCGCGGCCGTCATCGCCCCGTGGAACTTCCCGCTGGCGATTCTCACGGGCATGACCACGGCGGCACTCGTCACGGGCAACACGGTTGTCATGAAGCCGGCGGAGCAGTCGTCGGTCATCGCCTCCATGCTGATGGAGATCTTCGAGAGCGCCCAGTTGCCGCCGGGTGTGCTCAACTACCTGCCGGGAAAAGGGGAAATTGCCGGTGCGGCACTGGTCGAACATCCGGACGTGGCGATCATCGCCTTCACCGGCTCGCGGAGCGTCGGCCTGGCGATCAACTCCACGGCGGCCGAGGTCTCGCGCCGCGGCACCGGCCAGGTGAAGCGAGTGATTGCCGAGATGGGTGGCAAGAACGCGATCATCGTGGCGGCCGACGCGGACCTGGACGAGGCAGTGACCGGCGTGGCCAAGAGCGCGTTCGTCTACCAGGGACAGAAGTGCTCCGCGTGCAGCCGGGCGATCGTCGTGGCGGACGTCTACGACGCTTTTTTAGCGCGCCTCGTGGAGACGACGCGAAGCATGAAGGTCGGCCCGGCCGAAGAGCCCTCGACCCTCATTGGCCCAGTCATCGACGACGAGGCGCTGGCGCGGATCAAGGAGTACATCGAAGTCGGCAAGAAAGAAGGTCGGCTGCTCCTGGCCGGCGACGTCGGCCCGCTGGCCCAGCAGGGTTGCTTTGTGGCCCCGCACATTTTTGTCGATGTGCCGCCGACCGCCCGCATCGCGCAGGAAGAAATCTTCGGGCCGGTGCTCGCCGTGATCAAAGCGTCCGATCTGACCGAGGCCCTGCGGATCGCCAACGGCACCGAATACGCCCTGACCGGCGGCGTCTATTCGCGCAGCCCGGAGAACATTCGCCGCGTCAAGCGCGAGTTCCGCGTTGGCAATCTGTACGTCAATCGCAAGATCACCGGCGCGCTCGTCGGCCG
>DASRJB010000772.1:0-2740 GCA_035649715.1 Pirellulaceae bacterium | reverse complement strand
CCGCAGCCTCCGGTTTCGCCTGCCAAGGGCGGAGGAGTACATTACGTGCGTTGCTCCACTGCCGGAGATGTGGGGAGTAGACGAAAACAAATTCCAAGATCCAAAGAACCAAAGAACCAAATAGGCAATCAATTCGGTTCTTCGGTTCTTCGGTTCTTTGGTTCTTTGGTTCTTCGGTTCTTCGGTTCTTGTTATTCTCGCCAAAGGCGACCGGTATGAGCAGCGGGAGCATCGCCATGACGACCGCGCTGGCGCCGACCCGCGCGAAAGCCGCGCGCCGGGAATTTCTCTCGGCCCGCTGGCACCTGCTGGCGATGCTGAACTGGGAGGTCGATCCGCGGCTGCTGGCGCCGCTCGTGCCCCGCGGCACGGAGCTCGATTTTCACGCCGGCAAGACCTTTGTCAGCGTCGTCGGCTTCCTGTTCCGCGAGACGCGGCTCTTGGGCGTTTCAATTCCCTGGCACCGGCACTTCGAGGAAGTGAACCTGCGGTTCTATCTGCGCCGCGTGGTGGAGGGCGAAGTCCGCCGCGGCGTGGCGTTCGTCAAGGAGATCGTCCCGCGGTGGGCCATCGCGCAGACGGCGCGGGTCTGCTACAACGAGCCCTACGTGGCCCTGCCGATGCGGCACGAGGTCAGCGGGCGGGCGGCCGAAGTGCTCGGCGTGCAGAATTCGGATGACGTGGGGAAGGTCGGCTACGGCTGGCGGCTGCGGGGCCGGTGGAATTCGCTGGAAGTCGGCTACGCAGGTCCCCGCGCGCCGCTCGTGCACGGATCACGCGAGGAGTTCATCGCCGAACACTACTGGGGCTATTGCGCTCAGCGCGGCGGCGGCACGGTTGAATACCAGGTCGAGCATCCGCCCTGGCACATCTGGCCGGCGACTGCGGCAAAGCTCGACTGCGACGCCGCGGCGCTTTACGGGCCGCAGCTGGCCGAAGTGCTCTCGCAGCCTCCGACCACCGCCTTCCTCGCCGACGGCTCCGCGGTCGCGGTGATGAAGCCGACGCGGATTTGTTAAGCCGACGCGCGCGGCGTGTGAACGCCGTACAATGGAGTTGGCGAGCAGAATCGGCGCTGGCCGCGAACGAGGAGCGCATGAACCGCCTGGCTGTCAGTGGCGCGGCAGTATTGTCGGTGGTAGTGTCCACAGCGGCCCTGGCCTGCCTGTGGGATTCGGACACGCTGCAAATGGAGCGGTTCCGCTTTCCCGGCGCGCTGGAGGTCATCACCGGCAAGTTCGTCCGGCACAGCCCGGCCTATTACGAGTGGCGGATCGCCGACCGCCAGAAGAAGCTCGTGGCCGCGCCGGACAATCCGGCGCTGGTGGACGATCTGGCCGTGGCCTATGCGAAGCTCGGCCGGACGGACGAGGGCATTCCGCTCCTGGAGCAGTCGCTGGCCGCGCGGCCGGACCGCTACGAGACGCTCTCCAACCTCGGCACGCTGCACTTCTTCGCCGGCCGCCTCGAGCCGAGCAAGGACTACATCCGCCGCGCGCTGGCGATCAACCCCGGCGCTCATTTCGGCCGCGAGAAATATCAGTTGCTGCTCACCGAATACGTGCAGCAGAGCCAGCGGGCCGGGCTGGGAGTGCTGTCGAGCGAGTACCGCACGCCCAGCGAGCAGGGCACGATCGTCATCGGCTTTGCCGACTTCGTCCTCCGCCGCTCAGATGTGGGAAGGGGCCAGTCTGACGAGCTGCTGAGCGACGCCCGCAAGGCGGAAATCCGCGCCGCCGCCAGGGGCGTGCTCGGCATGCTGCACTTCGCCGACCACCGCTCGCCGATCCTGCTGGAGGCCTTGGGCGACCTGCTGCTGACAGGCAGGCTCAGCGAAGACGCGGCCCAGCACGCCGCGCGGGCCTACCTGCGGGCGGCCCAGTTCGCCGACGATCCCGACGCCGCCGCGCGGTTCCGCGTCATGGCCAAAGAGTCGCTGTCGGTGCAGGAGAGCGTCTACCTCTCGCCGCTGGAGGAGTCCTTGAACGCCGAGGTGGCCGCGGCCGACGAATGGTTCGCGGCCATCGCCGCCAATGAGCAGCGGTGGATCGAGGAAGGCAAGGACGTCGATCGCGAGTTTGCGGCTGCTTACTACCAGACGCTGGAGCAGGTGATGGCGGGCGCGCTGGCCGAATCCCGGCCCGCGCCGAGCAACTCGCTGTACGAGTCGTACCGCAGCCAGGCCGACAGCCGCCAGCTCGCGAGCCTGATCTTCGCCTACATCGCCGCCCCGCTGATCGCCTTCGCGGCGACCTTCGCAGGCGTGTATTGGCTGCGGGTCAGGCGAAGCCGCACTCCGCCGGCCAGACCCAAGTCGGCACTCGGTATGACGCAGCGCCCGCCGAAGCCATGACAGCGAGCCGCGTCAATTCGTCCACTGGATTGGGCTGATGATGATTTGGTTCCCCTCAATTTGCAGGGGGGCGTAGATCAAGACGAGCTCGCCGTACGACAGCGCCGAATTGTCGGCGGATGCGAGGCGGGATTGAGCCCGAGCTTTGTTGGTCTCCGCCGTGGCCAGACGCGACGCGGCCGCCTCGCGGTCATTCCCTTCGCCGATGAAGGCGTTGATCTGGTCGAGCTTCTCCTTAATGCCGACGAACTCGATTTCAGCTTTCACTTTCATGTCGCTAATCGACTGCAGCGTGCTGATCTCCAGCCGCTTGGGATCCTTCAGCATCCCGTCGCACGCCTTGACGCGGGCCATGAGGCCGGCCAGCTCCACGGCGACCATCACCTT
>DASRJB010000771.1:0-15124 GCA_035649715.1 Pirellulaceae bacterium | reverse complement strand
CCTTTGTTTTCTACGCCCTGTTCCTGGCGCTCGGCTTTGCACCGCGCAATCGCGGCTATCAAACGCCGACCGCGGACGCGGTCGTCATCTTCGTCCGCAGCAACGAGGTGCACACCGACGTTGTATTGCCGGTGACGAGCGAAACCGGCGTCGATTGGCGGCAGCTCTTTCCGCCGCAGCATTTTCGGCGCGACGTGAGGGCTGCCAAATACGTCGCCGTCGGCTGGGGCAATCGCGAATTCTACGTCAACACGCCGACCTGGTCGGAGTTTCGCCTGAGCACCGCCGTCGGCGCGCTGTTCTGGCCCAGCGAATCGGTGCTGCACGTCGAGTATCTGGCCGACGCCGCAGAGGGCCAGTGGTTCCGCGAAGTGCGGCTAAGCCGTGAGCAATATCAGCAGCTGGCCGCGTTCGTGCGGTCCTCGGCCGGCAGCGTGGACGAGCGCGGCTGCGTGAAAACCGCCAGCGACCGCAGCTACACGAGCAGCGACCGCTTTTACTGCGCCGCCGGCCGCTACCATTGCTTCAACACGTGCAACCAATGGACCGGCCGCGGCCTGGCCAAGGCCGGTGTTCCCGTCGGCATTTGGACGCCGCTTCAGCCGCAGGTGCTATATTGGCTACCGCAAGTCCGTCCTGATGCAGACCAGTAGCCGGAGGCGGCGATGGGCGACAACAAGATCAATCGGCGGGCCGTGCTGGCGGCAGGTACCGGCGGGGCAATTGGCATGCTCGGTCAGGGAAAACTTGATGCCGCGCCGGTGGCCGGCAATGCCAGCGTTTACGAACAGCTCGGCGTGCAGCCGATCATCAACGCGGCCGGCACGATCACGATGCTGGGCGGCTCGCTGATGCCGCCGGAGGTGATCGCCGCCTGGACGGCCGCCTCGAAACAGTTCGTCCCACTGCTGGAGCTGCAGGACCGCGTCGGCGAGCGGATCGCCCAGCGATTGGGCGTCGAGGCGGCGCTGGTAACGACGGGTGCGGCGGGTGCGATGCTCGTCGGCACGGCTGCCTGCGTCACCTACAAGGACCGCAGCCTCATCGGCCAGTTGCCCCTGCCAACCGAGAAGGGCGTCGAAGTCATTCGCCAAAAATCGCACCGCGACTGCTACGACCAGCAGGTGACGGCTTGCGGCGTGAAGCTCGTCGATGTGGAAACCGCGGGCGACCTGGAGCAGGCCATCAACCCGCGGACGGCCATGCTGCTGGCCTATAACTTTCTCGAGCCGCACGGCAAGATTCGGCATGCCGAGTGGCTCGCGGCGGCGCGGAGACACGGCATTCCGACGCTGCTCGACGCCGCGGCCGACACGCCGCCGCGCGAGCGGCTGTCGGAGTACAACAAGCTCGGCTACGACCTGGTGGCCTTCAGCGGCGGCAAGGCGATCCGCGGCCCGCAGGACGCCGGCCTGCTCCTGGGGCGCAAGGACCTGATCGAGGCGGCCAAGCTCAATACGTCGCCGCGGTGCAGCATCGGCCGCGGCCTGAAAGTCAGCAAGGAAGACATGGTCGCGATGTGGGCCGCAATCGAGCGCTTCATGCAGCTCGATCACGCAGCCGACGACCGCGAATGGCGGCGGCGGATCGACGCGATCATCGCCGCGCTCAAGGACGTGCCGACCATCCGGGCCGAGACGATCGTGCCCGCCATCGAGAACCACGTGCCGCACCTGCTCTTGCACTGGGACGAAGAGAAGCTCAAGGTCACGCCGCAACAGATGAAAACCCGACTGGCCGCGGGCAATCCGCCCATCGCCACCGCCCGGGTTCACGGCACGGGCGACACCGGCCTTCTGATCTCCGTCTTCATGCTCCAGCCCGGCGAGGAAACGATCGTCGGCGAGCGGATCCGGGCGATCCTGTCTTAGTTGGGCTTCGTCTCGATTTTGCCCGCTGTCACACGGGGATGCGTCCCGTGCAGCTCGTCTTCGATCCAGTCCCGCTCGAAGAATCGCAGGCCGCTGCCGCCGTGCCCCTGCCCGGTCAGTAAGTCGAGGTCGCCGTCGCCGTTCCAATCGATCGCGTGCGCGCCGGAGATCATCTGTGGCGAAGAGGCCTGCAGGATCGTAAGGCCTTCGGCATCGGCAAATCTCGGCTCCGCGCCGCGGCCAGCCTCGGCCACGTTGCGATACAGGCGGATGCTGTTTTCGAAGTTGCAGCCGATGAAGTCCTGCCGGCCGTCGCCGTCCCAATCGACGAACGAGCCCAGATTCGGCCGGACGTATTTCACGGTGCCGCCGCCAAAGTCGAGCGGCTGCGCGGCGGCAAGCGCGGGTCGGCCTTTTTCGCCGGTGTTCCGATGCCAGCGGTAGCCGCGCTCGTCGGCGAATACAACGTCGAACAGGCCGTCTTGATTCCAGTCGCAGACGAGCACGCTGGCCCGCGCTGCGCCTCGAATCGGCTGTCCGGCGGCGAGCACCGCCTCACCCGCCGATAACTCGCCGCCAGGCGGCCCGGCCTGGCCGCGGAAGAGCGTCAGCGTCCCTTGCCCGTCGGCGACGAGCAGGTCGTCGGTACCGTCGGCGTTCCAATCACAAATATCGAAGCGGGCGTGACCGCCGCTCTTGGAGACCGAGAGCGGCTGGCCGCCCGCGCGAACCCTCACGCCGCCGGCAAACAGCGGCGCGGACTGGCTTGCCTCGTTGCCAAAGAACCAGATGAAGCCGTCCGTGTCGCCGGCCAGGAGGTCGAGCTTGCCGCCCTTGTCCCAATCTACGGCACGAACACAGTTTTGCCGCACGGCGTCGCAGATCTGAAATTGCTCGGTGAACGGCCCGCCGCGATCGGCCCGCTGGAAGCGCGGCGCACTCCGCGTGCCAGTGTTGCGGTAGAACCCGCCGAAGTCGCGCAGCCGAGTCGGATCATTCAGGTCGGTCCGCTCCCAAAAGCGGCCCGCCAGCAAATCGAGCAGGCCGTCCCCGTCGAAGTCGGCGATGGACAATCCGCTGTGAGCGTCGCCGATCAGATATTTGCCGCTGAGCCCGATGACTTGCCCCGCGGCAAGTAGAGGCTGCTTGCGTGTGCCCCGATTCTCAAATAGCCAGATCGGCCCGGGCTGCGAGCCCGCCGGCAAGTCCAAGTCGCCGTCGGCGTCGATATCGACCGGATAGAACCGCGGATTGATCAGGTGGATCGGGACGCCGTCCGCTTGGATGGCCTCGGCTGCGGCGAAAATCGGCGCGTTGCGGTCATCGACGCCGCGGCCACGATAGAGCCAGCAGCGATGATTGCTGCCGACAATCGCATCGATGCGGCCCTCTGCCGAGCCGTCCCAATCGCGGACCAACGCAATCGACGGAAACCAGCCGCCAGCCTGTTCGCCGCCAGCCAATAGCCGGCCGGACTCCGTTTGCAGCGGACCAACGCGGGCGAAGCTCAGCGGCGCGCCGCGTCCCGCGGTCGTGTTCCGATAGAACACGATCTGCCCGGCATCGGGACCGTCGCCAAAGCTGGGAAAGAAATCCTGATCGCCGTCGCCATCGATGTCGAAAAACGCGACGGTCAGCCAGCTGCGGTTGTCGCGGCTAGCAGGCAGGGCCAGCAATTTTCCATCCGACGCGAGCCTTCCCCAATCCAACAGCCGGTTGCCGCCGACGTTCTCCCAGCAAGAGACGTACGGTTCGACTCCGCCCTTGAACAAATCGAGATCGCCGTCGCCGTCAAAATCAACAAACTGGTCGAAGTGGCTCGCCGTGATCTCGCGCTGACCAAAACGTTCGCAGAACCGATCGCCGTCCCCTAGCAGTCCCGGATACCGCCGCGGCTGACCGCGCCGCCCATCGGCAGTGTCAAAATAAACGGCGAAGCGAGTGCAAGTCTCGTCCGGCACCACGAAGTTCAATTTCGCTTGCGAGCTGCCGAAGCTCGGATCGAGCCGATGCGGCACGAGCCGGCGATCGGCGTCGCGCGTCGATCCGAGCACTTCGACCTCGAGTGTAGATGGGTCGAACGCCGCGCCCCGCGGCAGCAGCGATTGAAAATCGATTTCAATTGCCGCCGGCGAATGGGAGCGCTTGCGCCCCTGCATCTCGACCGAAAGGAGAAGTCGATATCGATTCGGCGAGGTCCAACGCGGACTGCTATCTGGTTCCTGTGACCGCGCTGGCGGGGCCGTGAGCCACGCCACGATGCAAAGTGCTGGGGCGACATTCCTCGCGATCATAGAAACTGCGAACGTAACACATGGCCGCGCAATGAGATAGAATAAATGCTCGGCCGGGAATACTCCGGCTGGCAGGGGACGAATCTGGTTAGTGAAGCCGCGTCCACAAAGGCCTGAGATGCGGCTTTGCTGGTGGCCATGCAGCGGAGGTCAGGCTTTGGCATTGACCTTAGCCGCGTTCAACACGCTGGTGGACGAGCATGGTCCGGCTTTGTACCGGATTGCTTACCGCCTCGTGGGGGATCGGCATGAGGCCGAGGATGTGGTCCAGGAGACCTATCGCTCGGCCTGGAAGAGTCGCGAATCGTACGAGAGCGGGCGCGGCGACCGCGCTTGGCTGGCGGCGATTCTGCGCCGCCGCGTGATCGACCGCTTGCGCCGCCACGCCCCGCCCCATCCCTTCGACGCAGCCGGTCCGCACGAAGTCGGCGTCGAGGGGGCCGACCCCTTTGCGGGCCAATATACCGACGAGATGCAGCACGCCCTCGCCCAGCTGCCTGAGGAGCTGCGCGAAACGCTGCTGCTGGTCGTTGTGGGTGAGTTGACCCACCAGGAGGTCGCCGACCTGCTCGGCGCCCCGCTCGGCACCGTGCTGTCCCGCGTCAGCCGGGCGCGGCGGCGGCTGCGCGAGGTGCTGATCTCCGCCCGAACGTGAAATTGTCCATGTCCGAACCCTTCCACGATGCCGAGCTCGATGCGCTGCTCCGCGAGGTGCCGCTGCCGGACGGCTTTGTCCAGCGGCTCTCCGAAGCGCTCGCGCCGGCGGCCGAGCGCCTGGACGAATCGCTGCGGGCCGTGCCGGTGCCCAGCACGATGCTGGCGCGGCTGAAGGAGATTCCCGCGGATGCTGAATTGGACGCCTCGCTGGCCGATGTAGCGGCGCCGCCGGCCCTGGTTTCGAGTTTGCGGCGACCGACCTGGCCAGAGCAGCTCTGGCGCGCGAGTCGGCAGGTGACGCAGGCGACCGCGGCGGCCTCGTGGTTCGTCGCGCTGTCGCTGCTGCTGGCCGCCGTCGGCCTGTTGTCCACGCAGCACCTGTTCTTCTCGCCCGTCAATGACCCGCTGGAGCTGGTCGTGACCTACGACCGCCCGATCCCGGCCGCAGCGTCCGCGGAATCTGCCGCCTTGGAGAGCGAAGTTCCCAATCCGCTTGCGGCCCTTGATTCACAGGGAAAACCAGGCGCGCCCCAGATCGCGCTCATCGCCCCGCCGGATCTTGGCGATCCGCTGCGTCCCGGGCCTGTGGGCCAGTGGGTCAACGTGCTGCGCGGCGGGCTGCGGCCGCTCGACGACGCCGTGTTGCTGCGCTACGGCTTGCTCGGTGCGCCGCACTCGGCCGACGACCGGCTGCCGGAGCTGGTAGCTCCGCGGCTGCCGCGGCCGACGGGTATCGAGCCACCGCCGGTCCGCGGCTACGACCGGGCGTTCTTCTTGAAGCATCGCGTCTTCCCGCCGATTCCGCCAAGCGCCAACCCGAAGCTGGCAGCGCTCGATGTTCCCCTGGTCACGTTCAGCGACGTGCTGACGCGGCTGGAGCGGACGCTGGCCGAAGTCCGCGTGCCCGCGGCTGCCGATCTGCGCACCGAAGAGCTGCTGGCCGCGATGGACTACCGCTTGCCGGCGGCTGCTTCGGGCAAGCTGGCCATTCGCACGGCGGCCGGCCCTTCGCTGTTCGGCGGGCCCGATGTCGGCTTGCTGCAAGTCGCGGTGCAGGCGGGCGGCCTCGGCATGCGCCCACAAACGGCGACGCACCTGGTGCTGGCCATCGACGCCTCGCACACGATGGGCGTCGCCGGCCGGTTGGAGATGGTCAAGGCGGCAGTCAGCCGGCTGCTCGACCAGCTGACGCCGCGCGACCGCTTGTCGGTGGTGATCTTCGACGAGGAAATCCGCCACATCGTCGAAGCTCTCGCGCCCGAAGACGCAGCTTCCCTCCGCGAATTGCTCGCCGGCCTTGCTCCGCGCGGCGGAACGAATCTGGCCGGCGGTATTCAGCAGGCGGCCTCGCTGGCGATGAACGACGCCGCGGGGAGCGCCGCCGCCCGCCGGCTGGTGCTGATCACCGACAGCGAGCCTCTGTTGCCACCGGAAACGGCCGAGCGGGTCGAGCAAGTGCTCGCGGACGCAGCCGCGACGGGCGTTCAGTTCGACGTGCTCGACGTGTCGTATCGCGAGCAGGTCGATTCGCAGCTCGTGCAGTGGGCGACCAGCCTGTCGGGCCAGGCCCGCCGCATTGCCGACGGCCGGCAACTCTACCGGGCACTGCTCGAATCTCTCGCCGGACGCGATCCGGCCATCGCTCACGATGCCCGCCTGACCTTGCGGTTCAACCCGAAATCTGTTGCGGCCTACCGCCTGATCGGGCACGAGGCAAACGCCCTGGCCGACATCACGCCCGCCTCGGCCGAAGCGGCAATCCTGGCAGGCGAATCGGCTACAGCACTCGTCGAGCTGTGGTTCACTCCCGACGATCTCGACGATCTGGGCGTCGCCGAGTTGACTTGGAACGATCCGGCAACCGGCGCGCCCGCTCGCGTGCGGCAGCGCATCAGTCGCGTGCAGTTCGCGGCTACCGCTCGCGAGATGCCGCTGCCGCTGGTTCAGGCAGCGCTGGCGGCGCAGGTCGGAGAAGTGCTCCACGGCTCGCACGACGTATTGCGCCAGGCGGGCCTGCGGCCGGCAAGCAGCCGGGGGCTGGCCGGCGTGCTCGAGGCCGCGAAGGAGGCCAATCCCCGCTTGCACGAACGGGCCGACCTGGAGCGGCTGCTGCGGCTGGCCGAGCAGCTGCAGAAACAAGGCGTCAAATAGCTGCATCGTGCGGAGTTGCGGCCGCCTTGCGCGAGCTATAATCGGGCACAGCGATTGTTGAGGTAGTGGAGACTGAGCATGAAGCGATGCCGGCTGCCTGCGGCGGCTTGCCGATGCCTGCTGCTGGTGGGGCTGTTTGCTGGTCCGGCGGTTTGCCCTGCGATCGAGCCGGCGCGGGCCTTCTTGGACGCCTTGCGCGAGCGGGAGCTGTTCGACGTCGCGCTCGACTATCTCGAGTCGGCGGCGAAGAACCCGGCGGTGCCGATCAGCTTCAAGGAGACGCTGGCCTACGAGAAGGGCGTAACGCTGATCCAGGGTGCGAAGTTGCAGCGCGACACCGCCATTCGCGAGAAGCAGCTCGACGAAGGCCAGCAGGCGCTGTCCCAGTTCGTCAACGCGCAGCCCACGCACCTGCTCGCCATTGCCACGCGGATCGAGATGGGCAAAGTGATCATCGAGCGGGCCAGCATCCGCGTCGAGCGAGCGCAAAAGCTGTCGCCGGCCGAGAAGCAGAAGCTGCACCAAGAGGCCCACGCGCTCTACACCGAAGCCAGCAAGGTATTCGGCGGGCTCGTGGAAGAGCTGAAGACGAAGCTCAAGTCGTATTCGGCCGCGATCGACGAGACCAAGGAACCGAAGAAGGTCTTGGAGCGCGACCGCTACCGCCAGGACCAGATCCAGGCGCAGATGCTTGCGGCGGCCACGCGCGAAGAAATGGCCGAGACGCTGATCAAGGACTCCAAGGAGTGGACCGAAAC
The DNA here is from genome assembly GCA_035649715.1 of Pirellulaceae bacterium. Lineage (GTDB taxonomy): Bacteria > Planctomycetota > Planctomycetia > Pirellulales > Pirellulaceae > CAYLLN01. The sequence goes on along the minus strand of DASRJB010000771.1, from coordinate 7,393 downwards.
GCTGACGGCGGCGCTGAACGGCTACAAGTCCGCCTATGAGGAGTATCGCACGCGGCTGGCGGGGCTCCATGCCCGCATATACCAGGCCCGCTGCCTGCAGAAGCTCGACCGGCACAAGGAGGCCTCGGCGATCCTCAACGAACTGCTGAAAAACCCCGATACGCCCGACGCCTTCCACGCGCTGAAGGTCAAGACGATGTCGCTGGCCGTCGATTCCTGGCTGGCGCAAAACCTGCCGCTGGAGATTTTGCGAAAGCGCGAGCAGGGCCAGCTGCCTGGGCCGCTGGAGCTGGTCGCCGCCGCGCGGCCGGCCGAGGAGCGGAGCGACGAGATCAACGCCATCCGCGTGGCCATCGCCAAGGCGGCGAAGATGTACGCGGACGAACTGAAGCGTTCGAAGCCCAACGACCCGCAGATCAAATTGCTGCTCGGCGACGGCCGCAAGCACCTCGCGGAGGTCGTTAAATTTCCGAATCCCTACCAGGACGAGGCTCGGAAGCTGCTCCCGGAATTCGCCGGCGGCAGCGTCGAGGCAGTGGCCGGCCGCAAGGAGCCCAAGACGTTCGCAGAGGCCCGCACGCTGGCCAGGGAGGCCATCAACGACATGCAGGCCGGCGAGCTGATGCTCGGTTCGCTGCCAGCGCTCATTGCCCAGGCCAAGTCGCCCGAACGTGCCGAGCTGGAAAGGCGGCTCGCTGACGCCGAGGCCCAGGCGCAGCGCGGGCACGCCGACGCGATGCACTATTGCAAGCTCGCCTTGCCGCTGGTCCGGGAGGACACCGACATCGACGAGGTCAACCTGATCCGCTACCTGATCTGCTACTTGTCGTTCACGGAAGGCAATTATTTCGACGCGGTCGTCATCGGCGATTTTCTGGCCCGCCGCTATCCCGGCAGCCAGCACGCCCGCTCGTGCGCCAAGATTGCGATGAGCGGCTACTTGAAGCTGTACGCCGAGAACTCCACCGACGACAAATCGGTCGAGACTTCCTGCCTCGTGGAGATCTCCGACTACATCGTGAAGACGTGGCCCAATCAGCCGGAGGCCGCCGAGGCCCTCAACACGCTGATTCCGTTCATGATCCGCTCGCGGCAGCTTGCCCAGGCGGAGGACTACCTGTCGCGAATTCCGCAGGATTCGCCGCATCGCGGCAACGCCGAGCTGAAGACGGGGCAGGCCCTGTGGGCCAGCTACATCGACAACTCGCGGCAGGTCCGCGATTGGGAGAGCGACTCCCAGCCCCGGCCGGAGGGCCTGGACCTGGCGGCCCGCAAGGCCGAGCTCGAAGCGCTCAAGTCCAAGGCCAAACAGATCCTGGTCGACGGTGTCGAGCGGATGCAGGGCACGGGCGATGTGAATGCGGTGCTGGTCTCGGCCGTGCTGTCGCTGTCGCAGATTTACGTCGATACGAACGAAGCGGCCAAGGCCGTCGCGCTGTTGGAAGACCCGAAGATCGGCGTGCTGACGCTGCTGCAAAATGACGATCCGCTGCTGCAAAGGGAAGGCTTCCCCGAAGAGACGTACAAGACGGCGCTGCGAGCGTATATCTCGTCGCTTTCCGCGGGCGGCGCGGATGCGAATGCGACGATTGAAAAAGCCCGCGGCGTGATGGACGCCCTCAAGCAGCGGATCGGCCAGACGCCGCAGGGCCAGGCCCGGCTGGTGGCAATCTACATCAGCCTCGCCCGCGACTTGCAGCAGCAGATGGAGATCGCCGATCCCGCCGCGAAGAAGGCGCTCGGGCTGGGCTTCGAGAACTTCCTGCGGCAAGTCGGCGAGGACGCGACCGAGCTGGATATCCTCAACTGGGTCGCCGAGACCTATCGCGGCATGGGCGAAAGCTATCTCACGGGCCAGAAGGGCGCCTCGGCCGAGGCCAAGGCCTATCTCCGCAAGGCGGCCGACACCTACGTCAAGCTGCTCGACCTGGGCCAGAAGTCGCCGGGCTTCCTCACGCCGGCCATGACCACGCAGCTGCGGATTCAGCTGGCCAAGACCAAGAAGAGCCTGGGGGACTACATCGCCGCCCGCGATACCTACGAATCGGTGCTCAAGGCCAACGCCATGTTGCTGCCGGTGCAGGTGGAGGCCGCCCACCTGTACCAGGATTGGGGCGCGGCCGGCAAGGAGCATGCCCCGAACTACCTCAAGGCCATGTTTGGCGATCGTCCGGATCCACGGGGCAAGAACGTCATTTGGGGCTGGCGCGAAATCGCCCGCATGACCGCCAGCAACCGCCAGTTCCGCGAGCAGTTCTTCGAGTCCCGCTATAACCTGGCGCTGTGCCGCTACAGCTATGCCCAGACGATCGCCGATGCGGCAAAGAAAAAGGAGACACTGACGGCGTCGCGCCGCGACATCACCGGCCTGATCGAGCTGTATCCCGACCTGGGCGAGAAATGGGGGCCGCAGTTCGACACGCTGCTCAAGACGATTCAGAAGACCCTCGGCGAGCCTGCCACCGGCTTGTCCGGACTGCGATCGGCCCCGGCCGCACCGCCGGCCAACACGACCACCAGCGCCGCCGCCACGAAGTGAGCGGCATCCAACTATCGGAGTGACCATGATTCGCAAGTTATTGCTCGTTGTACTCGTTGGCTTCGCGACCTTCGCGTGCGGATTGCCCGCGGCGGTGGCTCAAAGCCAGTTCGACAAGGTTTTTCCCATCAAGGGGCAGATCACGCAGGGCATCATCACCGAGATGGGCCGCGACAAGGTCAAGCTCGACACGAGCGGGCTCAGCCGCGACTTTCAAGTCAACGAGATTCGCTCGATCACCTATGCCGACGAGCCGAGCGAGCTGAATAGCGCCCGCAACGCCGCCGTGCGGAAGAGCTATAGCGAAGCGCTGACCGACCTGAAGAAGCTCGACGGCATGCCGCCGACCCGCGACGTGATCCGGCAGGACGTCGAGTTCTACAAGGCGCTCTCGCTGGCGAAGCTGGCGATGACCGAAGGCGGGGACAAGGCGGCCGCCAGTGCGGCGATGCTGAACTTCGCCAAGAGCGCCCCGCAGAACTTCCACTTCTACGAAGCCGCCGAGGTGATGGGCGATCTGGCGGTGGCCTCGGGCAACTTTGCCGACGCCGTGCGCTTCTACGGGCCGGTCGCCACCGCCCCCTGGGGCGATTACCAGATGCGGGCCAACAACGCCATCGGCCGGGCCCTGGCCGCCGACAAGCAGTTCGACCCGGCCATCGGCAAGTTCGACGCCGTGCTGGCCAGCGACCTGGCCACCGCCGAAGCCGTCCATCAAAAGCAGCTCGCCACCGTAGGCAAGTCCGTCTGTCTGGCCGAGACCGGCAAGGCCGATCAGGGCATCGCCGCGCTCCAGGAGATCATCGCCAAGAACGATCCGGCCGACGCGGCCCTCTTCGCCCGGACGTACAACGCTCTCGGCCGGTGCTATCTGAAGCAGACCAAGCCGAAGGAGGCCCTGCAGGCGTTCCTGCACACCGACCTGCTGTTCAGCGCCGAGCCCGACGCTCACGCCGAGGCCCTGTTCTATCTCAGCACACTCTGGAACGACATGAACAAGACCGAGCGGGGGCTCGCCGCGCGGACCACGCTGCAGCAGCGCTACGCCGGCAGCGTGTGGAACAACTCGAACCGCAAACCGTAGCCGCCGCCCGCCGACTACGCCCGCGGATGGAACTCCCGGTGCACGCGCTTTAGCCGCGAGCGATCGACGTGGGTGTAGATCTGCGTCGTGGCGATGCTGGCGTGGCCGAGCAATTCCTGCACCTGCCGCAGGTCGGCCCCGCCTGCCAATAGATGCGTGGCAAAGCTGTGCCGCAGCGTGTGCGGGCTGACGTCCGGACTGACGCCGGCCCGGCGGGCATACCGCTTCACCAGGACCCAAATCGCCTCCCGCCGCAGCCGCTTGCCGCCGCGCGAGAGCAACAGCCACCCCGGATCGCTGCGGCCGCCGTGCATCAGCTCCGGTCGCTCGTGTGCCAGGTAATCCTTGATCGCGCTGGCCGCCGCGTCGCCCAGCGGCGTCAGGCGGTCCTTCGATCCCTTCCCGTGCGCCAGGCAGTACCGCTCGGCCAGGTGCAAATCCGCCAGCTTCAGGTTCGACACTTCCGACGCCCGGCAGCCCGTGGCGTAGAGCAGCTCGAGCAGTGCTCGGTCGCGCCGCCAGTAGGCATCGTAGGGCTGCGGAGCGGAAAGGAGCTTCTCTACGAGGGCCGCGGAGAGCACCTCCGGCACGCGTTGCCACATTTTCTGCGTGCCCAGTAGCTCGGCCGGGTTGTCGCGAACGACGCCCTCGAGCTGCAGGTACCGGTAGAACAGCTTGAGGGCCACGATGTGCCGCGCGACGCTCGGCGGTGCGAGCTTCTTCGTCTGCAGCCAGCCCATGTAGTCCGACAGCTCGCGGACGGTCAGCTTCGCGGCGCTGCGGCCGCTTAGCCACTCGCTGAAGTGTGCCAGGTCGCGGCGATACGCGGCGATCGTGTTGGCCGCCAGGTGGCACTCGCTTCGCAAGTAGTCGAGGCACGACTGGATCCACCGCGCCGCCTGGCCGCCGGCGCCTGGCGCGGCAGCGGCCGGGACGATCAGCTTGGGCTTGAGCGGGCGCATCGGCAGCTCGCGGAGTGTGGCGTATCGCTGTCATCGGCTGGCATCCACGACACGCTGAAGCGGCCGATGGATGCCGCCGCATTGGTAATAAGCCCTAGAGCCGGTAGACTCAGCGAAGCCCGCCGTTAAGAAACTCAGCGAAGCCCGCGGTCAAGAAACACAGCGCTCGCCACTTGTTGGAGCCAATCATGCGGATTCTGGTCACCGGCGGCGCGGGCTATGTCGGGTCGCATTGCCTGCGGCACCTGCTAAATGGCGGCCACGAGGCCGTCGTCTACGACAACCTCTTTCAGGGCCACGCGCCGGCAGTCCCCGCGGGCCTATTGGTGCAGGGCGAGTTGAGCGACCAGCCGAAGCTGACGGCGCTCATGAAGGACCGCCGCATCGACGCGGTCATGCACTTCGCGGCGCTGGCCCTCGTCGGCGAATCGGTGCAGAAGCCCGAGCTCTACTACCGGAACAACGTGCTGGGCTCGTTCCACCTGCTCGATGCGATGCGCGAGGCCGGCGTGCGGAAGATCGTCTTCTCGAGCACCACCGCGACTTACGGCACGCCGGCCAAGATGCCGATCGCCGAGACCACGCCCCAGCAGCCGATCAACCCTTACGGCTTCTCGAAGCTGGTGGTCGAGCGGATGCTGGACGACTTTGCCGCGGCCCACGGCTTCGGTTTCGCGGCCCTGCGATACTTCAACGCCGCCGGCGCGGCCGCCGACGGCTCGATCGGCGAGGACCACACGCCCGAGTCGCACCTGATCCCGATCGTGCTGCAGGTCGCCCTCGGCCAGCGTCAAGCGATCAGCATTTTCGGCAACGACTATCCCACACCCGACGGCACCTGCGTCCGCGACTACGTCCACGTCGAGGACCTGGCGACGGCTCACCTCGCCGCGCTGGAGCGCTTGCAGTCGGGCCAGGCGATCAAAGTGAACCTCGGCACGGGCCGCGGCTACAGCGTCCGCGAGGTAATCGAAGCCTGCCGCCGGATTACGGGCCATCCGATTCCCGCCGTCACCGCCCCGCGCCGAGCGGGCGATCCGCCCGAGCTGATCGCCGACGCCCGCCTGGCCCGCGAGCTGCTCGGCTGGACGCCCCGCTACACCACGATCGAATCGATCGTCGAAACCGCCTGGCGCTGGCACCAGTCGCACCCGCGGGGCTATCGGACATAGGGTTCAGGGTTCGGAGTTCAGGGTTCAGAAGATACACTGCTCCTGCCGAACCCCGAACCCACAGCCCCGAGCCCTCGGCATGCAGAACATCATCGTCGAGAAGCCCTACGAGTTCATCCCGCCCTATCGCAGCACCTTCTGGGCGGAGCTGTTTCGCGCGATCCGTATTCACCGCTATTACCTCCGCAAATCGGAAGGCGTGGTGGACTATGAAGTGCGGAATGTCGAGCGCCTCCAGGCGTCGCTGGCCGCGGGCCACGGCATCCTGATCACGCCCAACCATCCCCGCACGGCCGACCCGCTGGCCATGGGCTGGCTGGGCGTCGCGGCTCGCTGCAACTTCTGGGTCATGGCCAGCTGGCACCTCTTCCAGAACAGCTGGCTCTATGGCTGGGCGATCCGAGCGATGGGCGGCTTCAGCGTCAACCGCGAGGGCGTCGATCGGCAGTCGATCAACATGGCCATCGAGCTGCTGGCCGGGGCGCAGCGGCCGCTGGTCATTTTTCCCGAAGGCGCGACCAGCCGGACCGCCGATCGCCTGCAGGCGCTGCTCGACGGAGTGGCCTTCATCGCCCGCGCAGCGGCGAAGAAGCGCTCCAAGCAATCGCCGCCGGGCAAAGTCGTCGTGCATCCGGTCGCGGTGAAGTACTATTTCCGTGGCAACATCCGCCAGGTGACCGACGACGTGCTCACCGACATTGAGCACCGCCTCACCTGGCAGCCGCAGCGGCACTTGCCGCTCCTGACGCGGATCGGCAAGGTCGCGTCGGGCCTGCTGAGCCTCAAGGAGCTGGAGCACTTCAATCAGCCGCAAACCGGCACGCTGGCCGAGCGGCTGGGCCGCCTGATGGACCGGTTGCTGGGTCCGATCGAGACCGAGTGGTTCGGCCAGGTGCAACACGGGCAGGTGGTGCCGCGGGTCCGCAACCTGCGTTGCAAGATTCTGCCCGACATGGTCGCCGGCAAGACGACGCAGCAGGAGCGGGCCCGCCGCTGGCAGCAGCTGTCCGACATCTACCTGGCCGCGCAGCTGGCCACCTATCCGCCGGATTACCTGGGCCGGCCGACGGCCGATCGCGTGCTGGAGATGGTCGAGAAGTTCGAGGAGGACATCACCGACAAGGCTCGCCTGCACGGCGACCTCAAGGTCGTGCTCGACGTCGGCGAAGCGATCGAGGTCAGCCCCGAGCGCGACCGCAAGGCCTCCGTCGATCCGCTGATGACGCGGATCCAGGAGTCGCTGCAAAGCATGATCGACAAGCTCGCCGGCGACTCGCCGCTGCTCACCTGACCGGCGCCGAATTAGTTGCCAGGTTTTGGGGTGGGGCCTCGTGGCAACTTATTCGACCGTTTTCGCCCTAGCCACCAACTCGTAAGTCCTTGGTACTTCAGAAGTTGCGATTTTTGGCAGCCTCTGAAATCCGGTGAATTTATTGCCAAAAACGGCGATCATGGGGTTTGTGGCAATTTATTTGGCAATCAATTCGATTTACCGGGTCTTTCGCAGGACTCGAATGGAGTGAGACGTCCGTTGTCCAGGATTCTGCACCGGACTCTGACTCCGAACTTTGCACTCAGTACTACGAAGCGCGAAAGACAACTCGTGCGAGACACGGGCGGAGCATGAAACACAAAG